>JACZIY010000161.1 GCA_014860845.1 Anaerolineaceae bacterium | reverse complement strand
AATGATCATGCCGATGCAATGGGATTTGATGCCATTCAATTGGGCGGTACATTGGCATGGATTATGGAAATTCTAAAGGAAGGTTTAATACCCGCCCAGGATTTTGGATTCCCACCCATCAGTGAAATGGCATTTGAATTTGCTTCCGATACAGAACATTTTGATCTGGTCAAAGATAGTATGAGGAATGCAAATTATGCACGTGCTTTAATGGATGCAATCTTATTCGACCTACGCTGTGATGTTTTTCGACAGGGAATCCGATCCGCTGCCCGTGATCTTGACAAGAAATACAAAGTCAACACGACCGATCGGGCTGTTTTCATCCGGCATGGGGAAAGTGGACACATGGTGCCCAATCAATATTGGTCACCCGGTATGTTAAGTCCCATGCCTGTGATGGGAAAATACTTCGTGTTCTACAACAATGAATTCCTGCCACCCTATGAGTTGGGAAAAAAGAATGTCGAACGCATGGTATACGAATTATTTAATGACAACAGTGGTATTTGCCGCTTTCATCGCAAGTGGGCAGAGGCAATCACCGATGAAATTTTATGCGCGCATTATGATCTGACTGTGGACTACAAAGCGCACCAATTCCAATTGGCAAGGGAAATTTTTGAACGTGAAGGAATGAAAAGCATGCCCTGGAACAGTGAGAGAGTGGTTGATCTTGTAAACGCTTTCCTGGAATTCTGGCAGGTGCAGGAATTAAATCATCCAGAATTAATCCAATGGATCGAAAAGTTTAAGGAAGATAAAAAGAAAACAGCACTGGCGTTCTGGCAGGAGATTCGGCGTGGTCAGGATGATGCTTTCAAAGCTGGCGCTGAAATGATTCCTGATCAACTCACGCCCGGACAACAAAATAACAACCATCAACAAAAATAGAAGTCAAATCTCAGTGGTTTAGAAAAAAGGTGAATTTTGTCTTACTTTGAAATCGGAATTTTTGCACCCATCCATCCTGAAAATATTGGCACACTCTGGCGCTCTGCGTATCAATTAGGAGCTACTGGCATCTTTGTCATTGGAAAGTGGCGACGCACCCAGGCAAGTGACACGGCTAATACCCGTACGGAGATTCCCTTTCGCAACTATCCCACCTGGGAAGACTTCCTACAGCATCGCCCTATCGGTGCCAGATTAATCGGCATTGAGATTATTGGAAAGCCATTAAATAGCTTTCAACATCCTGTTCAGGCAATTTACATCCTCGGTTCTGAAGCGAATGGATTACCTGCCTATGTTCAGGAGCAATGTGATGAGGTTATCAGCATTGATTCCGTTCGGGATGCATCTTACAATGTGGCAGTCGCGGGCAGCATCGTTTTATATCATCGATTATTGTATTTGACAGCAGGTGGGCAATGAGATGGATTGGACAAACCAACATATTGTCGATTCGCCCATATCGATCAGAAGATCGGGATGGTTTATTCAAAATCGCTGCGGATACAGCATTTTTTGGAGAACCAATCGAGATCTATATGGAGGACCGTCGAATTTTTCTGGACGCTTTTTATGCATATTACACCGACTATGAGCCAGAACATAGCTGGGTTGCTTCCGCCAACGAAGAAGTGGTTGGATTTCTGACCGGATGTGTGGATTCTGCCAGAAAAGATCAGATCGTGAATAAAGAGATAAACCCCAGAGTTCTTATGCGACTCCTCACAGGTTATTATCATGTTGGACCGAAGGCCAGGAGATATTTGTGGAGGATGTGGAAATCCAAACGCAAGCATCTTTATCCATCTGTAAATCTTGAAGAGTATCCAGCTCATTTACATATCAATGTTGATCAAAAATGGCGTGGATATGGGATTGGCATCCGTTTGATGAAAGTTTATCTTGATCAATTAACCTACCTGAAAGTGCCTGGTGTTCATCTTGGCACATCCAGTGAAAATCTGGTTGCCTGCCAGCTTTATGAAAAATTAGGATTTCGACTGATCGGGGAAAAACCCAGTATCATGTGGGATGGTATAGTAGATCACCCGGTTCAGAGCAGGGCATATGCGATGAAATTATCTGCGTACGAAAATTCCACTTCGATCAAATAAGAATCAGGATCGATCTCTATTCAGAATTTGATTGCGCTCTGTGCTGAATTAATTCAGCTACAATGCTGATAGCAATTTCTTCAGGTGTTTCAGCACCAATATTAAGACCAATTGGAGAATGTACCTGAGACAGTTTTTCTTCAGATACTCCATCGTTCAGTAATGCTTCAAAAGTCAATTTGATTTTCCGACGGCTGCCAATCATTCCAATATAGGTCGCATTGGTTTCCATTGCCTGTCTCAGAACGGATTTATCAAATTGATGACCCCGGGTAACAATCACTATTAAGGATTGACCGTCAATCGGAAGATTCTCAAAGACGTGCTCGAAATCTTCCAGGAAGATACATTCATCGACTGATGGGAATCTATCACGGCTGATAAAATCCTCGCGGTCATCCACTACGATGGTCTGAAAACCAACCATCGTAGTGAGAGGAGCTAATTTTTGTGCAATGTGACCCGCACCAACAATATAAACTGTGCTGTGTTGCCCAATTGGCTCTAAAAAGATCCTGTGTTGACTCATAGTAATAATTTGAGTGGATTTTAGATCAATATCTGTTAATTGAATTTCAGCTTCCGGGAAGGTTATCTTATCGGGAATTCTTTCTTTAAACTCAACTTTTGGCAGCCAGGATCCTGAGATTTCTTTTTCAGGCGAGATGAAACATTTTTGGGGAGAGATGTTTCCATCCTCGGAAGGTAATTTAGAGAATAACCAGCCCTGTTTCTGGGTGATGGTGGTTTGATAAATTCGATCAAATAAGTTGAACAATTCCACATTCTCAGGCAGAATGGGATCAACCAGAACGGAAATTGACCCACCACAAATCATCTCAAGATTGGCAGCTTCCGACTCACTCAAAACAAAATTCAGAATAGTAGCTGTTTTGGATGAAATCAACGCATCAAATTGTTCCTGCAAAATTGCTTCCAAACGTCCCCCACCAATCGTTCCGATTTGATGACCATCCGTTGTCAATGCCATGCGTGCACCAGTCCCACGCGGGGAAGAACCATGTTGTGAAATGATTGTTGCCAATAATACTGGCTGTTTCTTTTCTAAAAACTCAAATAATGAGATAAAAAAATCTTTTTTCATTCAGGCTCCTAATACAAAACCCATCAATGTTGGTTTGAATTTCAGAAACTCCATTTATTGTAATGGAAAATTAAAGATGAAGATATGCC
>JACZIY010000160.1 GCA_014860845.1 Anaerolineaceae bacterium | reverse complement strand
TTTGCATTCTGTATTACCTCCACCGCTTTATCCAGATCAGCCGATTCATCCACATACAGATGGCAGATGCCAATTCCTCCGGTCATAACAGGCATGGTGGCATTGGCTTTGCAAAAATCCTGCAGGGTATTTCCTCCCCGTGGAATGAGAATATCCACATATCGGTCCAAGCGCACCAATTGATTGACCAATTCACGATCTGGATCGTCAATAAATTGCACAGCTTCAACTGGAATACCAGTAGTTTCCAGACAATTCTGAATCACCTGCACCAGGGCTTTGTTGCTGGCAAGTGTTTCCTTACCACCGCGTAAAATAACGGCATTGCCGGACTTAATTCCCAGCGCGCTGATATCTACCGTCACATTCGGACGGGCTTCATAAATCACCACCATAACCCCCAGCGGTACCCTTATTCTACGGGCTTTGATGCCACTAATAAGTATTTTCTGTTCGATGATCATCCCCACCGGATCAGGCATACGGATCAGGTCTTCCAGATCTTTTGCCAAGCTATCCAGTCGTCCTTGAGACAACAATAAACGATCAATCAAAGCTGCGGTCAATCCAGCGGATTGCGCCTGTTCAATATCCACCTGGTTGGCTGCCAGTATGGATTCTGAATTGTTTTTTAATTGCTCTGCTAATAGAGCCAGAAAATTGTTTTTCTTGTGGGTTGAAATTTGAGATAATTTTCGGGCTGTGTTACGGGATGTTCGCCCTATTTTTTGTAAATCAATCATTTTGTCACCTTAGCGATTAAAGAAATAAAAGGTTGTTGTGGTGCACCACTTCCATGCCATAGTTATAGCCTAACACCTGCTCAATTTCCTGCGATTGCAAACCAATGATCTTCAGCAGATCCTCATAATTATAGTTAATCATTCCCAGGGCGAACTCTTTGCCCTTTTCATCTTTCAATTTTACAATGTCCCCCCGGACAAAATTTCCGCCGGTTTTCGTAATCCCAACCGGTAGCAGGCTGCCACCATCCCGTAAAGCTGCTACAGCTCCTTTATCCAATTGCAGCCAGCCACCATTATGGCGCGCCTCTGCCAGCATGTAGCGCTTGCGTGATTCCATTTTGGTGATCAGTGGTGTAAAACGGGTTCCTACAACTTTTCCGACGACAATGTCCCAGATCCGCTCGGGATATTTCCCATTCGAGATCACCACTGCACAACCTGATCGGCGAGCTAAATCAGCTGCCTGGATCTTGGTAAACATTCCGCCAGTACCTAATCCACCAGTCGTGCCACCTGCCACGCGCCAGATTTCCTCTGGAATATCGCTGGAAGAAATTTCCTCGACAACTTTGGCATTCGGGTCGATACGCGGATCAGCTGTGAAAAGACCATCCTGATCGGTAAACAATACCAATATATCCGCTTCCACCACATTCGAAACCAGCGCGGAAAGATTGTCATTATCCCCTAAACGTATTTCCTCTGTACTGACAGTATCATTCTCATTGATCACCGGTATCACCCGGTATTGAATCATGGCCTCCAGTGTATTACGAGCATTCAGATAACGCCGGCGATTGGATAAATCTTCCCGAGTTAATAACACCTGACCGACCGGGATGTGGTAATACCCAAAAAGCTGCGAATAAATTTCCATCAGGCGAGATTGTCCCACAGCTGCCAACATCTGTTTAGCTGGGATGTGACGTGGCAAAATCGGATGACCCATGATTGATCTACCAACTGCCATCGCGCCAGAACTGACCAGGATCACCTGATGACCTTCCTGATGAAGACGGGCAATGACACGCACGATCTCAATCATGTGTTCCATGGAGATTTCAGTTTTACCCTGGGTAAGTGTGGAAGTACCCAATTTAATCACAATCCGTTGAACCAGCATAATTAGTCCTGTTGGATAATTTGGAATTGTCCAATCATACCTGATTTATCGGTAGACTTCAATTGGAATTTTTACGATGTTGTTGAATCAAATAATTCCGATAATAAAAGGGCTGCTCTATGCATGAGCAGCCCTCTGACCATGACCAAATTCTTAGTTAAGTTTATCCAACTCTACTTGCAAATCTGTTTTGATTGTCTCAAAACTGAGCCCATTTTGTGTACAAAAATCTCTGACTGTTTGCCCAAATGTGGTGGGTAACGACATTCCCAGGATGCTTTCAATGGTTTTCGCGTCAACTCCCCAATCCAATAATTCAGCAAACGTGGTTTTTCCTTTAATCGTTCCTTCTTCAACTATTGGCTCATGTTCTTCAGTTGATACCGGAACTTCACCTTCAGACAGTGTTTCCTCGGGTTGTGGCGTAGATAGCAGAATTTCACTATTAAGATCAGGGACGATATGATTATCAAGATACGTCCTATTTTCCAGATTGAGATCACTTGCGTACAGGATTTCTGCAGCGGATTGAGGTAAATAGATATCTGTGCTCAAATCAAATGGCAATCCGAGATAAAAAGCAACAAATAGACGGACGGACGCAGTTCCTACTTCCTGAGGACTTGTCAGATACATTTCTTCAAGGCTTTTTACAGGGAAAGCAGCTGGATCATCCGTCTGGACCCCAAAAGCCTGCACTAATAATTCAGCTGGAACTTTAAAATTATTCTCAACATCACCGAATGTGTATGATCCACGAATATCTGCAGGATTTGCCTGCCCTTCAAATTCACCTTCGGTGTAAACAGCAGCTTCTTTGGTTGATTCTGTCTCCCACCAACCCTGAACTTTGGAGAAGAAGATACCACCAAACATGAGAATAACAATCAAGATTGCCAATGGTTTTGATGTACGTTTCATTTCGCACCTGCTGTCTTAAATTCTACTGTTGCTGCCACCGGACAGATGGCTTCAGATGTGCACTCCAGACAAGAAATACACTGATGATCGCGCACCACGGTCAGTTGATCCACCTGGATATTCATTGGACACATGATCGAACAGGCTCCATCAGCCTTGCATGTTGATTGATTTCTACGAATACTGAAGACACGGAAAAGATTGGTTATTCCTAATACTGCCCCGTAAGGACAGGCATATTTACACCAGGGTCTTTCGACAAAAAATGATAGGCCTAATGTGGCTAACAAAATTCCAAGACCAATGAATGAAACCTCACTCGACCAGAAATTAAATAAAGCAAAATACGGATCATATTCTGAGAATATCAATTTGCCTGAAACTGCTGTCATGTAGAGAACCCAGGCCAGGACACCATACCTAAAATATCTTAAAATCTTATCAAGTTTCAACGGTATAAAGTGGTTGAAACGTTTATGGAAATGCTTTTTACCAAATTTGCTGACAAACTCCTGGATTGTACCCAATGGACATACCCAACCACAGAATACTGGTCCAAATAAGATTGCCATCAAAAAAACAATGATCATTAATACAAAAGATGATTCATGAATCTTCTGCACAAATGTTCCCACTGTTGCAAATTGATAAATCGAGACTACCCCTCCAAATGGACAAACTGCATGGAGACTGGCGGAAGCCAAAAATGGTATTCCGGTCCCACTTTCAACCAAAGTATGGTTGATCGCTATCAAAGCGATCAAGGCAAAAAATCCCCATTGAACTACTTTGCGTATCCAGATGGAACGCGGACGAAAAAGTCGAATCTTTTTTCCAAATATATTAATCATATTTCCTCTTGTTGTGGGTTTATTTTATTCTTTTGGTGTAATATTTTAAGGTCTTTAATGGCATCCGGATATTGGGTTGTGATCCATAATCCTGATAGCTAAGATGATATCGTGAACTTGTTAAGAAGTTATTAAGATACGATTTAGACATTGTGAAGTTTTGTAAATAGGTGTATTGGTTCTTATGAGAATAAGATTAAGTAATTTATACCCTTTTGGATAATCTAAAATTTGTATTTGCATAAGTATTTCTGAATGAATAACTCCACTACCTTCTGAAAGTTCACCATTTCAAAAATCACGGTAGAACTCTGCTGGTAATTTTTCAGATTTCGTCCTCCAGACGTCATAATAGATCGTACAGAACAGAATTTTCGGTCCGAAGCAATACGGGAATGCTCAATTCAATCTAGTGACTGGTCAAATATCCTGATTCTTCATCAAAGAATTCTTTCGTAATGAGTAATGCAATATGCTGGTAAACATAGTGATTTTAATCTATGGTATTAAGGATCGAAAGCGATATATCAAAAATCCGATTTGGGCTACAATACACCTATACCGATTGTTTTTACAATATACTTTTATCTGAGGTGATCTATGATCAATCATATTCATATTGATTCATTACTGCCAACCGAGATGGCGCAAAAGGCCGAAGATGTAGGATTAAATAAAGCCAATCTTGATTTCTGGACATTATTTGCCCTCAGTGTTCTGGCTGGGGCATTCATTGGGTTGGGTGCGATTTTTGCCACGACCATTTCTACTGGAGGTGCTGCTTTACCTTACGGGGTTAACCGACTGCTAACCGGGTTAACTTTCTGCCTGGGTCTTATTCTTGTGATCGTAGGTGGAGCCGAACTTTTCACCGGGAATACATTGATCATCATGGGCTTTATGAGTGGAAAAGTACCCATTGTTAAGTTGCTTCGAAACTGGGGAATTGTATATCTGGGAAATCTGGTTGGTTCAGTATTAACAGCTCTGACTATGTTTCTTACCAAGCAATTCACGTTTGCGAGTGGTGCGATCGGTCTCAATATTTTGAATATAGCGGAATCAAAATGTAAACTGGATTTTGTCCAGGCAATTATGCTCGGGATAATCTGTAATGCCCTGGTTTGTCTGGCCGTCTGGCTGACTTTTTCAGCTGGCACCACCACCGATAAAATCCTGGCGATCATCTTTCCGATCTCTGCTTTCGTGGCTGCTGGGACCGAGCACAGTGTTGCCAATATGTATTTTATCCCGATTGGTTTGTTGGTTAAGAATTTTGGTGGTGCAGCTTTTTTTGAGAATATTGGTAAAATAGGACTGGACTTTCCCAACCTGACACTGCGTAATTTCTTTCTGGATAATCTCTTGCCAGTCACGATTGGCAATATCATCGGTGGCGCTGTCATGGTAGGTTTAATCTACTGGTTTGTGTATTTACGCAAGAAACATTAATTTGTTCCGTCTATGAACCCGCCTCTACCGCTTATTCCATATCCACAACAAGTCGAATTAATTCCTGGATCATTTCAATGGTCAGCCCGGAAAAATATTGTTGCTGGTCCCAATACGTCTGAAATTCAATTATTTCTTGATGCCCTACCAGCTTATATTCGCCCATCGCTTGTGGAAAGCTGCAACAATTCTCTTTTCAAAATTCATTTGGACGCATCCCTGGCAACAGAAGTCTATCAATTGAATATACTTCCTGAACAACAGATTGAGGTAATCTCAGGCGACAATCGGGGGGTATTCTATGCCCTGCAAACTTTACTTCAATTAATTCTGGCTGTCTTTGAACCCGGGAAACGAGAACTCACCCTACCTTGCTTGAAGATAACTGATCATCCACGCTTTGCCTGGCGAGGATTAATGCTGGATGAAGCCCGTCATTTTCATGGCATGCAGACAGTCAAAGATTTGTTGGATTGGATGGCATATTACAAACTGAATGTCTTCCACTGGCATCTGACCGAAGATCAGGGCTGGCGCATTGAAATCAAGCAATATCCCAGGTTAATCGAAGTCGGATCATCCCGCTCTGCCAGCCAAACGAGCGGCTTTTTAGGAAAGAAGCTGAATGATATCCCTCATTCTGGTTTCTATACCCAGTTTGAGATACAGGAGATCGTTCAATACGCTGCTGTTAGACATATCCAGATCGTACCGGAGATTGAAATGCCCGGCCACTCTCAGGCAGCCCTGTCAGCTTATCCCGAATTGGGCTGCACGGGTGGACCGTATCAGGTATCTCCCCGCTGGGGTATTCACTCAGATATTTTGTGCCCGGGAAAATCAGGAACCACTACATTTCTGCAGAATGTACTCACAGAAGTACTGGATCTTTTTCCCGGAAAATATATCCACACCGGTGGGGATGAAGCCCCAAAAACCCGCTGGAAGAATTGCCCGGATTGCCACAAGCTTGCAAGAGAGAACAGTCTGTCAAGTATCAATGATCTTCAGACCATTCTGCCCAATCGTATCAGTCAATTCTTAGAATCTCATGGACGCACATTAATCGGCTGGAATGAAATGCTAGCAGAGGGACTTGATCCTAAAGCAGTGGTGCAATATTGGGTAGGACGCGAAAAAACGTTGCTGCAACAGATTCGTTCAGGTCGCAAAGCTATCCTTTCCAATTTTAGCGCTTATTACCTGGATCATGGCTACGCGCATAGTTCATTAGATAAAATCTATCAATATGAACCAGTTTTCGAAAAATTGGAACCTGAATATCATCACAATATTCTGGGCATTGAAACCCCTCTCTGGACTGAATTTGTCCCTGCCCGTGAGAGGTTGGACTGGCAGGTTTTCCCTCGCTTGCTAGCTATAGCGGAAACAGCCTGGCTGGAACCCAGGAAAAAGGACCTTACCAGTTTTCATCAGCGTTTACCAGGCTTTCTGAAACAATTGGATGCCAAAAATGTTGGCTATGCGCTCTTTTCCGATGCCAATCCGCCAGTTTACAAACGCATGCTTGGGGCTTTATCCCTGGTGCAGGCTGGGAAAGGACAAAGATGAGTTTACTTACCGAAATTTACGAGCAACCCCAACGTTTAGAAGAGCTTATAACCCATCAATACCAACAAATAAAACAGGTCGCTCAGGTGATTAAACAAAAGGAAATTCAGATGGTCCTTCTGGCAGCCCGGGGAACATCTGATAATGACGGCCGTTATGCAAATTACCTTTTATGTAACCGTAATCATTTGCCTGTGGCTTTAGCGGTTCCCTCCCTTTACACAAACTACCAGACTCCTCCTGAACTGCAT
>JACZIY010000159.1 GCA_014860845.1 Anaerolineaceae bacterium | reverse complement strand
TACAAAGATTGTACAAAGTCTATTTTGTGAACATTGGTTTGATATAATTTTGTTTAAATTATGAACTTGTACCTGGAAAGGCAAATGATGGGTAATGTTAAAATTGTCACAGATAGCACATGCGATCTCCCAATCTCTCTCGTAGAAGAATTAGACATTCTGGTGATCCCCTGTTACGTCAATATGAATGGAAAGAGTTACCTGGATGGGATTGAATTGAGCCGAGAGATTTTTTTTAAGTCATTACCAACTGCCAACCCTTTACCAACCACATCAGCACCAGGCATGGATGCTTTTATAACAGCTTATCAAAAACTGGCAGACGCGGGTGCCGATGGAATTATTTCCATTCACATTTCTGAAACTTTAAGTAATATCAACAATGTTGCAAAAATTGCAGCTGATTCTTTTAGTACTATTCCAGTTCGAGTCATCGACTCTGGTCAACTCAGCATGGGTTTAGGCCTATTGGCATTAATCGGAGCGAATCTAGCAAAAAAAGGTGCCAGTCTGGATGAGGTGGAAGCAGAAATATTAAAGAAAAAACCACTTACCAATGCCTTTGCCAAACTTGAGACCCTTGAATATTTAAGACGCGGTGGCCGTCTTTCATTCGCGATGCAAAGCATCGGAAATCTTCTGGAAATCAAACCGATAACCAAAATGAGTAATGGTGTTTCCGGAGTGGAGATGAAACGCACAAGAAAGAAAGCACATCAACGTTTTTTAGAAATCGCCAGGGAATTGGGACCTGCTGAAATGGTTGGAATTATCCACGCCGATGCATATCAAAACGCATTACAGGTGCGGGATGAACTCCAGGATATTTGGCCAGGTATAGAACCTATTATCTCCTATGTAACCCCAGCGATTGGAGCGCATGTTGGTCCAGGAACAATCTGTATTGTTTCCATTCAAAAAGAGATCCATAAAACCATGTTTGAATCGAAGTTTTCCAATATCCGGGATCGGGTGAATAAAATTCGAAATAGCATCCCTGGAATGAACAATAAAGAGCAGGAGGTCTAAATGGGTTACTGGTCTTATTACGGTCTGTCAGCATTAACCATCTGGATTTTGATGACCTTGATGTGGTTATTGAGCTTAAAAATAAAAAACACCAGCATTGTTGATATCATCTGGGGCTTTGGATTTGTTTTAGTCAATTGGGTAGTTTTTTTGGTAACCCCTGAAGAATTTATGATCCGCAAATGGATTATCAATATTTTGGTCACGCTTTGGGGTTTACGCCTGACTACCCATATTTTCTTGCGAAATAAAGGGAAACCCGAAGATTTTCGTTATGCAGCCTGGCGAAAGGAGTATGGGAATAAATGGTGGTGGTATAGCTACCTGCAGACCTTCATGTTACAAGGTACCCTGATGTTTCTTATCTCAGCACCACTGATTCACATCCATGCAACAGCTACACCTGCTAAAATTGGTATATTGGAAATTTTTGGGATCATTATATGGGCGATCGGTTTCTTTTTTGAAACCGTTGGAGATTTACAGCTTGAAAAATTCAAGAAAAATCCCAAAAACAAAGGCAAGTTATTAAATACCGGTGTGTGGCACTTTACACGTCACCCGAATTACTTTGGAGATTCAGCACAATGGTGGGGTTTCTACTTGATAGCTGCAGGTACCACATTGGGCTACCTGACGATCTTCAGTCCGATAATCATGACTTATTTTCTTATTAAAGTCTCGGGTGTCGCCATGTTAGAAAAATCTATGGCGGAGAGAAAACCCGGATATAAAGAATATATGAAGACAACCAATGCCTTCATTCCATGGTTTCCCAAAAAATAATAAATTAATTAAAAGAGGTATATGATGAAAATAATTCGCATTCTTAATCTTGTTTCTTTACTGGCTACTATCACGGTCAATGCATTAGCCAATATTCTTCCGATTAATAATCTTCAAACCGGGGCAGTGAGTGATTCTTTTGGCGCATTATTCACACCCGCTGGATATGTCTTTGCCATTTGGGGTGTTATTTATCTGACGTTGGCAGTTTTTGCGGTCTACCAGGTATTACCCGCACAAAAAGATAATGCCCGACTCGATCGTGTCGGGATCTGGTTCATTCTGGCTAATCTTTTTAATGGTGGCTGGATATTTGCCTGGCATTATTTACAATTCCCATTATCAATGCTTCTAATGCTCGGCTTATTGGTTTCATTGTTCGTAATTTACCTACGTCTGGGCATTGGAACAAGCAAAAGCGCTCTTAATGAACGCTGGTTGGTAGATATGCCTTTCAGCATTTATCTGGGGTGGATATCTGTAGCTACAATTGCAAATGCTTCGGTTGTCTTGCTGGACTTAAATTGGGATGGTTTTGGTCTCAGCGAAACTATCTGGACGGTTATCGTTCTGGTGGTTGGTGTAATCCTGGGTCTAATAATGACCCTTAAACGCTCTGAAGTTTTTTACACATTGGTGCTTATCTGGGCATTCATTGGTATCACACAAAATGGAAGCGGTGATACTGTTGTCTCTACCACTGCATGGGCAGGTTCAGCCATTCTGGCAATTTTTCTAGTGATCGCTCGTGGTGTTCTACGAAGAAAACAACTAATTGCCCGTTACAAACGAGCCTGAGATTTAAATTACCCAATAAACCAAAAACACCTATTTTCTCCGGAAAAAAAGGTGTTTTTTAATAAATCTCTAATGGAATTATTACAATAATAGTAGTACATTAATTGAGTAAAAATCCTGATTTCTAAACATGGGAGGCACAATGATTGAAATTCGTGATTTATCCAAATCGTACGGGGAAATTCAGGCACTCCAATCAACAAATATTGATATCCAAAAAGGCGAAATTGTTGGTTTACTCGGACCCAATGGAGCTGGCAAGACGACGTTAATGAAAATGATCACCGGTGTTTTGGAGCCAGATAGTGGAACTGTTTCCATTAATGGTTTGGATATTGTAAAGGATCGCACGGTGGCTCAAGCAAAAATTGGTTATTTGCCTGAAAATGCACCGTTATATCCAGACTTAACTGTTCAGGATTATTTATTTATGATGGCAGACTTGCGAATGATAAATCCTGAAGATCAAATTCCAGCCATCATCGATTCAATTCATGCTGTCAACCTGGACAATGTTGTCACCCGCCCCATCGGACAGCTCAGCAAAGGTATGCGTCAAAGGGTAGGTCTGGCACAGGCAATCTTACACAAACCAGAAATTCTCATCCTCGATGAACCAACGGTCGGACTCGATCCTACACAAATAATCGAAATCCGACAATTAATTAAAAATCTTGCCCGACAAAGTACTGTTCTGTTTTCCACCCATATCCTATCAGAAGTGGAAGCACTTTGTGATCGGGTTATTATGATCATGAATGGCAGGATCAAGGCTGATTCACGCTTATCCGACCTTTCAAATACAGATAATGCCATATTGGTCCTGGATGAAGATTGCCCAGATGCAGAAGAATTATTGAAGCAGTTAAATGGAGTTGTTGGGGTAACGAGAGAATCAGGTCAGAACGGATACCCGCAATATTACATCCACGGTCAACCGGATTCAGACATCACACCAAAAATATTCCAGCTATCAGTGGAAAAAAATTGGCCTCTGCGCGAACTTCGTAAAGATGTGCACACTCTCGAATCTGTTTTCAACGAACTTGCCATTGCAGAGTGAGGTGAAAGATGAAACAAATACTGGCAATCACACGCAAAGAACTTAATAGTTATTTTAATTCCTTGTTGGCAGTCATCTTCTTAGGGACATATTTAGCTGCCATTGCGATCATATTCTTCACTGTCGAGGGATTTTTTGCCAGGGGAATAGCAGATATTCGTCCTTTATTTTCCTGGATTCCAATCCTGATGATTTTCTTAATTGCAGCACTGACCATGCGTCAGTGGAGTGAAGAACAGCGGTCAGGAACGCTGGAGATATTGCTTTCATTACCAACCAGCCATGTACAACTTGTGCTGGGAAAATTCCTGGCAGTAATGAGCATGATTGGAATCGCACTATTATTAACATTGCCATTCCCTATCATGGTATCTCTTCTGGGAAATTTTGATTGGGGACCCGTCATAGGTGGGTATCTGGCATCCATCTTAATTGCTGCTGCATATGCATCTATCGGATTGTTCATTTCCTCAAGAACCGATAATCAGATTGTTGCGCTAATTCTGACTGTCATTACCGGAGGGACATTTTATCTGATTGGTAGTTCGTTTTTTACGAGTTTTTTCCCGAGCTCTTTGGTTGAGATTTTACGAGCAATTGGCACTGGCAGCCGCTTTGAAAGTATACAGCGTGGTGTTATTGATGTTCGTGATCTGGTGTATTACGGTTCATTAAGTACCTTTTTTATTGTGTTAAATGTGCTATCAATTGATCGTTTACGCTGGTCTCAGCATGCCACGAAATACCGTTTTACAACCTTGCGGACCACTGCATTAATTTGCTTGAATTTGATTGCAATTAACATCTGGATATATCCCTTGTATGGTTTGCGTTTGGATTTGACCTCTCAAAAAGAATTCACTATTTCTCAAACAACACGGGATTTGATTTCCACATTACCTGAGCAACTCCTTATTAGAGCTTACCTCAGTGAAAAGACTCACCCCCTACTTTCTCCACTCATTCCCCCAATCAGCGACATGCTCAAAGAATACGAAATCGCTTCCCGGGGGAAGATTACAGCCGAGGTGGTTGATCCTATTTCTGACCCGGAAATTGAATCCGAAGCAAATCAGGCTTATGGCATTCAGCCAACACCTTTCCAAATTGCCGGAAGAAATGAATCCTCCATTGTAAACGCATATTTTAATATCCTGGTTCGTTATGGAGATCAATCTATTGTGATTGGATTGGAGGATTTGATAGAAGTGCAGCAGGCAGCCACCGGGGTGAATGTCAGCCTTAAAAACCTCGAGTATAACCTGACTTCTGCGGTTAAGAAAACGGTTTATGGTTTTCAGAGTATCGATTCAATTCTGGCAGAAATTGTGGAACCCGTTAAGTTAACCTTACTTTTATCTCAAAATCTATTACCAGAAAATGAAAACGAGATCGTTGTTCTCATCAACCAGATCGCCAATCAAATTCAGGATGAGTCGAATGGTAAGTTTCTTTTCGAAATTGAAGATCCGGATGCTGATGGTGCATTTTTTACGCGTCAACAATTGATCGAAGAATTGGGAATAGAACCTTATCCGGTTGCTCTATTCTCTCAGGATTCCTATTTCTTCCATCTCCTGCTACAAAATGGCGACCAGGCTCAAATCATTTATCCCCCAACGGAAGCCAATGAAGCAGATATACGCCTGGCAATCGAATCGGCTTTAAAACGAACTTCGAGCGGATTTTTGAAAGTGGTCGGCATCTGGACACCACCCACTACCACCCAGGATATTTATGGCCAGACCCAACAGACGATATCCAGTTATCAATATGCCCTGGATCAGTTAAACAGTGACTACGAACTACAGTACATTGACCTCAGCACTGGAAGAATTCCTGATAATTTTGATGCAGTCGTTATCATTGCGCCACAAAACCTGGGTGAAATTGAGCAATATGCCATTGATCAATTCCTCATGCGCGGTGGTGCTGTAATACTGGCAATCAGCCCCTACAAATTGGATGCGGATTACGTCAATGGCTACCTGACATTGACCCCTATTGAAACTGGAATAATCGAAATGCTCAACTCATATGGGGTCGACGTTCAAACCCAATTAGTGATGGATTCGCAAAATGCCGCCTTCCCTGTGGCAGTCAATCGTAATGTTGGCCAGGTACAGGTCCAGGAAATACAGGCTGTTGCTTATCCATTTTTTGTGGATGTGCGACCAGATATGATGGCGGGTGAAAACCTGATCGTTTCAGGATTACCAGCCATCAGTATGAACTGGGCTTCACCAGTTCAGGTAGAAAAAGAACAGGCAGAACAACGCGAGACAACCGTTTTGCTCAGTTCCAGTAATGATGCCTGGACATCCACAAGTACCAATATCCAACCTGATTTCGAGTTATATCCTGAGCTTGGATTTGAAATCGGTGAAACGCAATCATCCTACCCGTTAGCTGTATCCATGCAGGGCACTTTCGATTCCTTCTTTAAGGACAAACCTGTGCCAACGCTTACCAACGCTGATGGGACAGAGAATACCA
>JACZIY010000158.1 GCA_014860845.1 Anaerolineaceae bacterium | reverse complement strand
TTTTCTGCTCGTTTGATAAATTCATCCTGATTGCTATAATCAATCACCAGCCGTTCTGGCAATCTCAACTGATCGGGTTCTGGTAATTGAGAAGGTGGCAAAGAACCAAGCTGAGCCTGGGATAATGAATTTTGTAGTTTTTCCTTTAATTCTGCTGTTGTGTCGGCAGATAGAAAATGCAATCCTCTAAAATGTTCGGCTTGTGCCGGTGAAGGGCGAGTGGGTTCTGATGCGACCTCAATTGAAGGCAAATTTTCTCGTTGTCCACCAGCGTTTTCTTTGAAAAAGTTAATGACTTTTGCGAGTGTGTTGTAATCTGATAAGCGCAGATCTTCGCGGCGGGGAACGCCATAATGGCTACGAATGGCAGCAAATAGTTCAGCTTGCTTAACCGTATCGACACCCAGATCCGCTTCCAGATCGAGTTCTAAATCGAGCATATCAGCAGGATAACCCGTTTTCTCCGCCACCTGTTGGATCACAAATTGACTGATCTCCTGATCGGATGCCTTTCCGAAGGTATTAATGGTTTCCTGGGTTGGTGGAGTTTGCTCGGACGTTGCTGGTTGAGGAGTTGTTTCACTCTGCATGGATTCATCCGAAGAGGTTGTTGCTGTTCCTGATGCATTATCCATTACAAACCCAATCACTTTCTCCAGGGTGTTGTAGTCGGATAAGCGTAAATCCTCTCGGCGGGGAATCCCGAAATGCTCGCGGATGGTGCGGAACAACTCTGCCTGTTTGACGGTATCAACGCCCAGATCGGCTTCTAGATCCAACTCCACATCCAGCATTTCCGCTGGATATCCTGTTTTCTCACTCACGGCTGCCAGTACGAATTCTTTTACAGCTTGATTTTCAACACGATGAGTTGAAGTGGTTAATATTGGTGTGGATGTGACCACTTGATCGACGGTGTTGGCTATGACAGCCGGTATACTGTAGACAGGTTGGCGTTCTGCATGCAAACCAGGCACGTATTCTTCCAGAACCACATGGAAATTGGTACCACCAAATCCAAATGAACTCACTGCAGCCCGTCGAATTTCACCGACGGGTTTTTCCCAGGGTTGTGCCTGGGTATTTACAAAGAAAGGCATGTGTTCGAAATCAATGTTTGGATTGGGTTTATGGAAATTAACCGAAGGGGGTAGTGTTTTCTGATCCAAAGCAAAAGCAACTTTAGCCAGACCAGCAGCACCGGCAGCACTTTTGAGGTGGCCAATGTTGGATTTAACAGAACCTAATGCAATGGTTCTCGCAGGGATTCCAAATTTCCCGAAGATTTCATTCAGACTGTTAACTTCTACCACATCCCCAACACGGGTTGAAGTTCCATGTCCCTCGATTAATCCTGCACTGGCTGGGGTGACACCGGCATTTTTCCACGCTCGTTCAATCGCTCTCTGTTGTCCTAATGGATTTGGGGCAGTGATGCCCTTGCCTTTGCCATCGGAACTGGAACCAATCCCACGAATGACGGCATAGATCTTATCACC
>JACZIY010000157.1 GCA_014860845.1 Anaerolineaceae bacterium | reverse complement strand
TTTTATGAGTCAAGTATGGGAGAAGAACAATATAATTATCAAAAATGCTTGACTGTTCGATTGTAAGAGGTTAATATTCTGAAATTGATCAACTATCGCTGCGTGCCGGGCAAGCAAGAACCAGCGTTCGTTGGTTTAGCTGATTTGCAAAGCCCGCCGCACAAATGGCACGGATTCAGGAGCATTACTCATAACCCGGAGGTCAGTGGTTCGAATCCGCTCCCCGCTACTGGAGAATATAATGCGCTGAAAAGCGCATTTTCTTTTCCATGCGTTGGATGTATGATTGAATTGTGTGGTCTGAGCTTGGTTTCAATCCTCAGAACCGTTGCAATTAGGATAACCGAGTGCACAAGATGATTCAAGGAAACCGTTCTCCGAGAGTAGTTATGGTATACTCACCGAAATGCAAACGCCCCTGTTGCAAACCAAACTCTATATCCCACCAACTCGAAATCAACTTGTCAATCGTTCGCGCCTGATCAGGCAGTTATATGAAGGGGTGGGCTATAAGTTAACGATTATTTCCGCTCCCGCTGGGTTTGGCAAAACCACCCTGGTTCAGAGTTGGATCGATAGCCTGGAAGCAAAATCAGGGCAACAAAATCAGCAGGGGCAGAATCAGAGTAAAGTCGGCTGGGTCTCTCTCGACGAACGTGATAATGACCCTACCCTCTTTTGGCATTACGTGATTGCTGCTTCCCAAACCATCATCCCTGGGTTTGGGAAACATGTGCAAACCCTCCTCGAATCTTCTCCCACCTTTTCTCATGAAGTCTTGGTCACAATGCTGATCAATGAGTTTGTAGAACACCAACAAACTGGCAGGGATCCAGTACAATTTCTGCTGATTTTGGACGATTATCATTTAATAAGCAACCAAGTTATTCACGATAGCATTAATTTTCTGCTTGACCATCTCCCTCATTTCCTGCATTTAGTGATCACCACCAGGGCTGATCCTCCCTTAAAGCTTTCCTATCGGTACGGTCGCTCGGAGATCTATCAAATCCGGGCAGCTGATTTGTCATTTAACTCGGATGAGTCTGCTGAATTCCTTAATGCCCTCATGGGGTTGGGCCTATCGCAAAAAGATATCAACTCTTTAGAAAACCGCACAGAAGGATGGATTGCCGGATTAAAATTAGCGGCTCTTTCACTTCAAGAACAAGCAGAAAAGCATAAATTTGTATCGGATTTTGCAGGTGATGATCGCTATATCGCGGATTATTTGATCGATGAAGTGCTATACAACCAACCTCCTCACATCCAGGACTTCTTACTAAAGACTTCTGTCCTCAATCAATTATGCGGGTCGCTCTGCAAAGCCCTCACCGGCCAGAACGAAAGCCAGTCGATTCTGAACCAGCTAGAACATGATAATCTTTTTCTTAACCCATTAGATAATCGGCGCGAATGGTATCGCTACCACAGCTTATTCACTGATCTTTTGCGCCAACGCTTACGGGAATCAGTCGAAGAACCAGAAATCGCCAAACTTCATCAACTAGCATCCAAATGGTATGAGGGAAAAAACGAGATCATAGAATCGCTTGATCATGCCATCCTGAGCAGGGACTATCCAAGGGC
Organism: Anaerolineaceae bacterium; assembly: GCA_014860845.1. Next base: position 12,680 of record JACZIY010000157.1, on the reverse strand, counting down.
AGCACAACTCATTGAACAACGGTCTGAAGAAATCTTTCAACAGTTCAAGCTTAATACATTGGTAAATTGGGTCCAAACATTTCCTCCAAGCATTGTAGGAGCCAGACCGGTATTAAGTATGATTTATGCCTGGGCCCTGCTGGCCACAGGCAAGTCAAGTGAATTAGAGAGTTGTCTTCAAGCCATCGAAGGTTACATTGGGCTAAACACCGGAGAAGTCAGCATAGTAGGATTAAAAACCATTGACCCGACCACCCGTGGGGCGCTGATTGAGGTGCTTGTCGTGCGGTCGGTGATTGCGATAAACCAATTCGACATCTCCAAGACACTTGAATTGTGCCAACTCATTGAACCCTACCTGCGGGATAATTCGCAACCCCATCTTTTTAATCCCGCCTTATCCCTCCGTACTGTTGTTGTCTTCAACCTGGGTTTGGCGCATGAATTCAGCGGCGATGCCAATGCGGCAGCCGCAGCTTTTGATGAAGCCGTCTCACTCAGTTTGGCACAGAAGAATGCCAATATTCTGACGATATCAATTGCCCATTTAGGGCAACTGCAAATGCTTCAAGGCCATCTACGTCTGGCCAACAAAACTTACTATCAAGCCCTTAAATTAGGGGCTGAAATAACAGGCCAACAATCTCCCCTGGCAGGAATAGTTGAGGTTGGCTTGGGTAATTTAGCGTATGAATGGAATGACCTGGAGCAATCGCTTGATCACATCAAAGCTGGAATGGACTTAGGTAGGCATTGGAATCATTCAGAAATTTTAATGTATGGCTATCTCGGTCTGGCAAGGATAGAACAGGCACAAGGCAATAGCGCAGAGGCACTAGCAGTGCTGCAAGAATTGGAAACTATCCTGCATAAAAACAGCGCGCAGATATTTCTGCCTGCTGTCCATGCCTTCCGCGCCAGGCTTTGGGTTTATGCCGGAAAGCTGGCACAAGCAGCACAATGGGTTCAGGCTGAAAACCTTCAGATTGGAGGTGACCTTTCTTATCTTAAGGAAAACGACTACATCACCTTTGCCCGTCTGCTGATTGCAGAAAATAAATGGGTTGAGGCTGAAAAATTGATTGGCCGGCTGCTTGAATTTGCTGGTTCAGAAAAACGCGATGCAAGAGTGGTCGAGCTGATGATGCTTCATGCAATCGCAAAATACGGTCAGGGCGAATCAGATCATGCTGAATCAATCTTGTCCCGCACCCTCAAAATGGCTGAACCAGAAGGGTACATTCGGCTCTTCGTCGATGAAGGTTCAGCCATTGCCCCACTGCTATACCAGATATTGGTGCATGAAAAAAACTTCATGTATGCTGAAAGACTTTTACAGGCTTTCAGGCCGCAGGAAATGGAAGGTCAGGGCAAAGAGAATCTCGAAACCTTTTCAGAAAACAAATTGCTCGAACCCTTAAGTGAACGCGAGATTGAAGTCCTCCAATGCCTGGCGCAAGGCCTCTCAAACCGCGAGATCGCCCTGAAATTGACAATTTCCCTGACCACAGTAAAAACCCATACCCGGAATATCTACGGCAAACTCGGTGTGAACAGCCGAACGCAGGCCATTATCCAGGCCAAATCTTGGGGAATCATTTCCTAATCATCACATCCAGGATTAAGATCAATACATCAAAAAGCGGGTCCGCTGGACCCGCTTTTTTCATTCTTCTTATCACCCCTCAATCCTACTTTTGGATGATGCGGCTACTACCAACCATCTATTATAGTTTAGTAGACCTGAGTTTGAATTCGATCAACAGAGGAAGAGATGACCAACCCTATAAACATCCTACGGCACAGTCAACCAGCTAAATACCAGATCAAAATCCAAGGCAGACCCCATGAAGCTTGGTCAGACTGGTTGGATGAACTGGAGATCAGGTTAGATCGCGTCGCTGAAGGCTCTACCATCACAACCCTTACAGGAATTGTCAAAGACCAATCCGGTTTACACGGATTGCTCAACCGCATCCGCGATCTAAATATTCCTCTCATAGCAGTTCAATTTATCAACCCCATTGGTCCAGATAAGGAGTGAATCCATGGAAAAGAATCAAAGTATTACCCAGCTTGTTTTGAAAGCAGTTGCCTTAGGCATGTCGGTGGCCAGTATGGTTCTCGGTTACCTGGGTGCTGTTGAACCGACCACACGGATTTCATTATTATCAATCGGCGTTTTTGCCCTGTCGGTTGCTGCTTTCCAAAAAACAGAACAAGGAAACAGATTCGGCAAACATATTTCATCCGAAACCGGAACTTCTCTGGAGTAAGGAGAGCATATCTCATGAATAATTCAGTAATCGAAGTAAGAGATTTTCGCAAAGTATATGGTGATTTTGTGGCTGTTGACGGAATCAGCTTCAACGTGCAAAAAGGCGAAATATTTGGTCTGCTTGGACCTAATGGTGCAGGCAAAACCAGCACCTTAGAAAGTCTGGAAGGTTTGAGAGAGCCAGATGGCGGTTCTCTCCGGGTCGCTGGTATTGACCCAACCAAGGCGCCGCACAAGCTACGCAATGTGATTGGCGTACAATTGCAATCCGCCGGGCTGCCGAAAAGCATTACCCCAGATGAGGCAATGAAATTCTTCTGCGCCTATCACGCTGTCGCTCCCCGGCTTGATTTGCTAGACCGGTTGGGGCTGAAAGGGAAGCTGAATACCCAGTTTTATGACCTTTCCACCGGGCAGCAGCGCCGGCTGGCTCTGGCGTTGGCGGTAGCTCACAATCCGGAAGTTTTGTTCCTTGACGAGCCCACTGCGGGGCTTGATGTGGCAACCAGGGTGGAGCTGCATGAACTGATGCGAGAACTTAAAGCCGACGGTACAACCATTATACTCGCCACGCACGATATGGCTGAAGCAGAAGAAATGACCGACCGGGTAGGAATTTTGCTCGATCATAAGCTGGTTACGATTGGCACACCCCTGGAGATCACCTCGACTGGCGCTGGTTTGACCAAAGTGTCTGTACGCACAAAAGAAAGCACATTTTCAGACCCAACGATCACCTTCCCAGCTGTACATCAGCGCGTTTCAAAAGATCAGTACGAGATCTTTTACAGTTCCGATATCGGCCCGACGGTAGCTGCCATCATCGCCCAGATTGAGACTATGGGCGATTCGCTGATTGATTTACGGGTGGAGCGCCCATCACTGGAAGACCGTTTCCTGGAAATTACCAATTTACAACACAAGTCCAACGGAGGTGTAAAGTGACTGCTTTTATCAACCATTTCTTATTCGAGTTTCGAACCGGGATCCGCAACAAGCAATTGCTGTTGATGAATTACCTGTTTCCTTTGGGATTTTTCCTGATGATGGGATTCGTCATGGGTGAGATCAACCCCTCTTTCGTGGAAACGATGACCCCTGCTATGGCCATTTTCGCGGTCCTTTCCGCCACTTTATTAGGCATTCCAGACCCAATCGTAACTGCCCGTGAAAACGGTGTCTTTAGGAGTTATAAAATCAATGGAATCCCCTCCTTTTCCATCCTGATCATCCCGGCTCTCACCACAATGCTGCACCTGATCATAATGGCAGCCATCATCACCATATTATCACCATTGCTGTTTGATGCGCCGGGCCCTGTTAATTGGTTCAATTATGGCCTGGTGTTTGTTGGCCTGGCTTTTACATCGGCTGGCATCAGTGTTCTGATTGGCGTAATTGCACCAAATTCACGTGTTACGGTTATGTACTCCCAAATCTTCTTCATTCCCTCCATCCTGCTGGCAGGGATGATGTTTCCCTTTGGTTTGCTGCCGGATGTGGCTGGGAAAATTGCCCAACTCCTTCCCGCTACCCAGGCGATGAATGCCTTCAAAGGTTTGGCGATGGGCGGCATGGCAGATTTTTCCCCCTGGACATCGGTGATTACCATGTTCGCCAGCGGTGTACTTGCATTTTGGGTGGCAGTTTATCTCTTTAGCTGGGACAGCCGTAATACTACCAGGCGCGGCCACCCCATTCTGGCGCTGATATTTCTGCTGCCCTTTGTCATCAGCATACTAATTGGATGATTTAGAAAAATCTATATAGAAATTAATTCCCGCGGTTTTGTGCTGCATGATCACAAGCGTCTGGCTTCAATACACATTGATCAGCATAGATAATGAAGGTATAAATTTTCTCATCAAATTTTAGATGAAATTAAATTTAAGAGCGACTTAGGAGATAAAACATGAATAGAAAAATATTCTATGCAATCCTGGGCCTGGCAGTGATTGTGGGTCTAGCAATTTTTGCGAATTACATTCGTGAAGAACATTACCCGCTGCCGGTCGCGCCGAGTGCCAAATGGGAACCGTATGTCAGCCAACTCAACGCGCAACGCGAATTCTTTTTTGTAGATAGCGATGGCACAAAACTCGAGGCTGAATTGTTTATTCCAAATGGAGGAAATGATAAAAAACCAGCTGTTGTCTTTGTTGCGGGATCAGGTGATTCCTTATATCAAAACTATGCTTTTGGTTTGGTAGAGACCTATATTCTCGATGTTTTCTTGTCACACGATATTGCAGTTCTTCTAATAAATAAGCGCGGTATGGGTCTATCGGAAGGGAATTATGTAAAAAACAGTATTGAAGGACGAGCAGCAGATGTGTACACGGCTGTAGAATCGATTATGACACATCCCAATATCGACGCCGAAAATATTGGTCTGATAGGTCATAGTCAGGGAGGTTGGGTCGTTTCATTGGTTGCTGCAGAGCATCCTGAAATTGCCTTTTTCATCAGTTTGTCAGGCCCCACCACCACAGTAGAAGAAAACAGCTCGGATAACGCCTACCATTTTGGGCTTTGCCAGGGATTGCAGGGTGAAGAGCTGGATACATACATCGAGAAACGTTTGAAACTGGTTCGCTTCAGTGTTCGCGTTGGTGAGTTGACCAACTTTGGCATGTTTGGGTTAGATTCAAGAATTATGGGCTATGACCCCAGAAATGCACTCACAGCTGTTCAAAGCCCAGGGCTGTTCATTTATGCTGAAAATGACGATCAAGTAACTCCCTCCGTAAGTATTGACCGCATGAATGAGATTTTTGATAACAATATCCCTGAAAATTTCAGCGTAGTTGTACTGGATGATGCCACCCATGCATTCCGTCTGGTGAATGACCCCTGTGAGTCCTGGGTAAATCCTGAAGAACAGGAACAATCAGAACAACTCACAGAAGTTCTGCATTCCTGGCTGACAGAACAGGGTTACTAATCCATATTTGATCCATTTTGCATTGGAAAGAGACTCAAAACGAGCTTAATCGAAGTGAAGAAAAACATAATCAACTCTAACAAAGACAGAAAGGAAGATAAATCATGACTTAGATTCAGTTTTTTCTTATCCAAATCTTATTCTTTGATTTTAGCATTGTCAACAAATACTGGTGTTGCTTGATTATCAAGTAACTTTTTAATCAGATAATTGTTAACTATCGTGTAAGGTATTTAATCAACTATTTTGGAGGATTTATCATTATGAAAGAAGAAAAATTGAAAGGGAATGTCTGGCTATTTTTTATCCTTGCCTTTGGCTTCAGCTGGTTATTCTGGGTGCCGCTAGCACTGGCAGAACAGGGCTTCCTCAGTTTACCTGATGGTTTGTACCAGTTTCTATCTGGGAGCAATAACCCTGCAGCCTATGGGCCGTTTGTTGCCGCCTTTTTGATGACAATCATTTATGAAGGCTGGAGCGGGGTCAAAGCATTGATCAAACGCGGCCTGAATGTCAAAATCGGCTGGAAGTGGTATCTGATTATCTTTTTATTGCTGCCTTTACTTATTGGGCTGCCGCTGCTGGTCGCACAGTTTGCTGGTGAAACAATTCCAGAGGCCTGGATAGTACGCGAAGCGGGGAATACGCCGCTGCCTATTTATGCTGTTATTGCATTTGTTGTCATCTTTCTCCTGGGAGGTCCTTTACAGGAAGAGTTTGGCTGGCGTGGCTATGCTACAGACCGCCTGCAGAAAAAATTTAATGCGCTCTCAGCCAGTATCATCATGGGCTTTTTGTGGGCCAGTTGGCACTTGCCGCTGTTTTTCGTTACGCGTGAAGAATCTTATTACAACCGTCCAATGTGGGGAATATTCCTGACCGACATCCTGATCACGATCTTGTTTACCTGGATTTATAACAATACCAACCGCAGTATCTTTGCAACTTTGATATTCCATACCATGTTCAACTGGACCAATTTCCTCTTTCCAACTTTTGAAACGGATATTGGCGGGTTGCTGTTCTTTGGCCTTACAATCGCGTTGGTTGTTGTAATTGTGTGGCAGTTTGGCCCGAAAAGGTTAAAACGGGAAGCTACGTAGATTTTTTAATTTTAAAAAAAAAGCCACTTGAATATTTAGGTGGCTTTTTTTGTTTAGGCTTTTCTCCTTCTCCCCCCCCCCACCAGGGATGTGTTTCAAATCACTATTATGGGGGAAAATAAATGGAAATTCACTTGTTCGAATCCATGCACGCTGCCAGCCAGACTGAGATGTAATCGTGGACGGAGAGGGTATCTTCCTGGGCAAGCGGCAGTCTCAGTTTGCCAATGTTCTATTTCCATTCGCTCAGAAATCTGGAAATAATCCTTGGTTTGCCCCCGAAGGTGTAAAAAATATTCTCGCCCTCAACCTTGGGTGATGGGGGACACTATTTGCGGCGATTGTGACGACTTTCATATATCAGAGAGATGCCGGGGTGAAAGAACTGCTCAAACGCGGTTTCAAGGTTCGCCTTGGGAAATGGTGGTGTAATAGAACCTGCTTTTGTCCTCATCTCGTGCCATACGCTTAATCTGTTCGACTTCACGCTTCCAGCGATTATCGAATTTTTTGTACTGATGAAAACGTGGGTCATTTAGTATCTCTTCAACCGGCGCATACCCGCTGCTTGCTTGGGCAAGACGGTATACACTCAGTTCGGCATAACGACCGATCCCTTCAACCCATTCCCTATGGCGTTCAAACTCGATCAGGTCTGCGCTCAATCCTGCCGTTACGCGGCGTGATTGTCGAACCTCCAAAAATTCCTGTGTCAGTTGGCGGGTCTCCTTATCTGTCTCTGCTTGCAACGCACGCGCCAGTAAATCCAGTTCAGCCTGCCAGTCCTCGCGCAGGCTGTCATTCTCCCAGGGGTACACCTGCTCCAGGTCATGGTTGGCTTGTTCTCCGGCCACCAGACGTTCTGGAGCTGTAAGACCCTGATAAGCGTGAGTGGCTTCATGTAGGATAAGTGTGACATACTGGTCCGAGCTGTCTATTAGTAGTCCAATCGCTATGCGGTAAGGTAATACCGGGATTAAAAAGCCAGGGAGATCGGCACGGATCAACTCACGCATGAGTATTTGATAATATTCATGGGTTGTCAGCGTGGCTGCATAGGTTTCACCAATTTTGACCATTAAGGCTTGTGGTGTAACCCCGGTTGAGATAGCCTGGCGATAATAGGGCTTACCCTGAAAATCATCCCCTGGGACAATCTCCCAGGCTGCACCAAGCTGTTCCCGCTTACACACAGTCACCCAACCATCAGGTGGTGGGCTGTTGATATCCACCAGGAAAGCATATGCCTCATTATATAGAATAACCGGGATCTCAGCCTGGTCCCATCCGGGCAGCACTTCATTTCCAATCGTTTGGCGCAGGTGCAGGGACTCGATGAGAAGGTCTTTTTCCTGTTGAGCTAGCCTTTCGGCGGTCTTAGAACGCTCAGGCAAGTGAGTGTTATCCCAGGTTACCAGAACAATTAAGATTAAGCACAGGATAAACGACGTAGAAAAACCAAACAGAATAAAACGAAAGCATCCGAATTTTTTTAGTTTCATTATTTCACACCTCAATATAACAGTACAGGTGAAGCGGATGGATGTGGATTACCGAATGCGAAAGCCATATACAGCAAATACAGACTAAATCCAAGAGAGATGACTAACAACACAATCATCAACCTTCTGGCATGTTTGTTATATCGCTTGCTTTTCTTAAAAAGTTCAATCGTAGAAACGATCTTGCCAACAATCACCAAAAGTGTTGTGGAGGACAACAGAGTTGACATTAATATTTCATTTCCGTTATTCATAACAATCTCTCCGGCTCATAATATAAGATCGCCAAACAACCAACCTCAATACCCTCTCTGAAGGATATAAGGGTTTACATCTACGTTGAAGATTATTTCTTCAACAGCAAAGAAAGCCCAGGGTGAACCCTGATCCAGCCATGTCGCTGATCCAACTGAAATGACTTTGTTTTGATCCATTGGCTGTTTGATCTCATTACGTAGAATCCATAACATTTTTTGTTGGTATTCGCCAATTTCCCGGAAGCGCATCGATTCCATCACATCAATCAATCCTGTATTGGGATTGAACCTCACCAGAAAATTCTCCTCACCATCATCAAATGGCACATACAGGAGTGCTGTGTCTTCGTCTACAGGCTCCCAATGGGTACGTGAGTCTGTCAACCAAACAGAAGGGAACCAGATTGCCTCAGCCCAAAGGGTCAAATTTGCGCCTTGATTGCTGTTTGGATCATCGGTATACTTTGCCATTGTTCCCTTCTTATGGACTTTTCCAACACCACCTAACTTTTCTGGATGAGAGCGCTTGATTCCTGTATTGGAAAAAGCAACTGTCCCCAGATTAATTCGACCAAAAACAAGTTTCATAATTATTTTCCATTATCAAAATAAATTTATTTCAGCACGACATCCACTTTCAGATACATAAATGGTTTAGCTGGTTGATTATTTGCTAACCACCTTGAAAGTAAGAATTAAATTGACGAACCTATCCAAAATTTACTATTTGGAATTACCATAGGAACCTTCTTCTGGCGTATGATAATCCACAACTTCAACACTATCTGTAACACATCAACCAGTACGAGTGTGGATACGATAATTGCAATATCCGGTAGGAATCCGGAAAACCATCGCATACTAAAACTCCGTCCCAAAAAATTTGGCACAATGATTATTACAATCACGATGGTTAATACAATCCATAACATGTGCTTTGCTATATCAAAACTTTTATACCACTTATTCCAGGTCAGCATTTTTGAACGCCATTTTGAAAAATTTTCAAATTTGCGAACAGCTGACGCCAATATGATGAGCCATAGCACAAAAAATCCCCAACCAAAAATTGTCGAAGATAAACCTTCTTTTGGCATTGGATGATTGGTTAGAATGGCAGCTACATCCCAAAGCAATGCGTTGTATTCATTGAAATCCTTAAGTAAGTGATTTTCGTTAATCAAAATCACCAATGATAGGTCTCTTTCTGGCAGCAGCAGCACACTGGTGTGAAATCGTTCTGTGTCACCACCATGTGTGATCTGAGTTTCTCCGTAATACTTCGAGATATACCAGCCAAAACCATAAGTACTATTGATGGCATAATTGGGAGTGAAGATCAACTGAACATTTTCTGGGGTAAGGATGCGCACTCCATCCAGTTCACCACCGTTACCTAATGTCATCAAAAAACGAGCCATATCATTGGCTGTTGAAATGATGTATCCGGCGGGTAGGTCGCTCTGGTAAACGATCTGTTTTAACGGTACTGCAAGCATAAAGATTTGTGAATAACCTTGCGATAAATCTGCAGTATTTGCTAATTCCGAATCGGTGAAGGAATTTCTCATCTTCAACGGGGCGAAAATGTGTTCGTAGATATATTCGCCGTACGATTGCCCTGTTACCGTTTCGATTATTAATCCCAAGGTGCTATAACCCTGGTTGAAGTATTGCATTTTTGATCCGACAGGAGCAGTGATATTTGCTCTGGATAGATCCCGCACCATGGTTTCAAGATCAGTGTCAGGAGGAAAATCAGCGACATAGCCTTCTTCGGATAATCCACTGGTGTGCTGCAGCAATTGACGAATCGTTATTAGTTGCGAAGCCTGAGGATCGGCTACCTGGAACCAGGGAAGGTAGGTTTGAACTGAGGTATTCAATTCAAGTTTTCCTTGCTCCACCAACTGCATAATGGACAGAGCAGTGAAAGATTTGCTTTGTGAGCCTATATAAAATGGTGTATCAGGTGTGACAATCCGCCCACCCCCCGCCTTGCCATAACCTTTACTGAAAGTTATCTGGTCTCCTTGTGTAATCGCCAAGGCTAAGCCCGGAATATTGTGCCGCTGCATCGCAGTGTTGACATAGCTATCTATTCTATTGATATCGCCAGCTGTATTTACCGAAACGATATTCAAAGGGAGTAGGGCAGCCGAGAAAACAATACTAATTAAAACAACAATTGAAGAAAGAGTTCTATGGGGCATGTGGCAACTCCTTAGCATTATTTTCCAAAATGAAAATAAGTAAAAATATTTCTTGCCGATGTGTTTTAACCATCGTGAACATTAGATAAGACGCTCTTACATTACCTTATCGATGGTACATTATCGTTGAAAATTCGTTAGAAACACCATTATTGGGAAGTTTATTTCATGTTATCCATATCAAATTCCGGTGCATCTGTATAATTAAATAAAAGCAAACATGCCTGATGAAAAAAATTAAACTATTCTGGTTGGGATTGCCAATTATCAAGTGTGATAACGTCGCAATCCATATGGAGACACGAAAAGCTACCGCTCTACTGGCCTTATTAGGTCTTTCCTCTGCTCCTCCATCAAGAGAAAGCATTGCAACACTTTTTTGGTCTGAGTTTGACCAAGCCCATGCAATGGCAAATTTGCGCCGAACTCTTTTCTCAATTAATAAGTTGTTAGGACCAGAAATACTTATTAGTAGTCATGAAAATGTTGGTATCAATCCCGATTCCCTTGTCTGGCAAGATGTCCAAGAGTTACATTTAATACTTGAATCTGTGAAAACGCATCAACATACCAAAATTTCCAAATGTGCTGAATGTGTTAATGACCTCGAAAAAGCTGTTTCCTTATACCGGGGAGATTTTTTAGAAGGGATGAATCTTCGCGACTGTCCAGCGTTTGATGATTGGCAGTATCTTGAACGAGAAGGATTTCGCGCAGACCTGGCTTCTACCCTTGAGAAATTGGCTCATGCATACTCTGGAAATGGGGAATGGGAAAAAGCAATCCTGGTGGCACGACGATGGGTCAACCTGGATCGCCTAAATGAAAATGCCCAGCGCATTCTACTTCAAGTGTATGCTTTGTCTGGACAGAGAAGCGCTGCTTTGCGTCATTACGAAGAATTCATGCATTTGATGCAAGATGAACTGGCTCAGCCTCCTGAAAAAGAGACCATTGCTTTAATACAGAAGATCCAGACTGGTGCGATCGGTCGATCCATTGGACAATCGCAATTCGGCGCTATACAACTTGCGGCACGAAAAATTAATGAACCTCTTATCAGGCAAAAGCTCTTCATACCGCATCATCGTACCGGAATAGTATCGCGACCAAATCTCATCGAAAAATTGGAACAGAGTTTAAATTGCGCCCTTACTTTGATCAGTGCGCCGGCAGGTTATGGGAAAACAACAATTTTATCAGAATGGATTGAGACAAGGAGAAAAGTAAAACCATTTTCCCCATGGTCGGTCTGCTGGTTGTCACTGGATGCAGGTGATAATGACCCTATCCGTTTTCTGACTTACATAACCGCTGCTTTAAAATCTGCACGGCCAGAGATTGGCGAAGAAACCCAATCCATACTTCAGTCCTCTCAATCACTGTATCCAACTACGCCTATATCGATGTTGATTAATGAGTTGCAAGAGCTTCCTCAGTCTGTGCTACTGGTTTTGGACGACTACCAGTTCATCAGCAATCAAACTATACATGATGGTGTAATCTTTCTTCTTGAACATTTACCTGTTAATGTCCATCTTGTGATCTCCACCCGGTCTGATCCCCCTTTTCCATTAGCACTCTTTCGTGGTCGCAATCAACTAAACGAGCTCCGGGCAAAAGACTTACGTTTTACTTCTTCTGAAATCTCAACTTTTTTGTCAAAAACATTTAACTTGTTGCTGACTCCTGAACAGATCTCAATACTCGAAAATCGCACTGAAGGATGGGTTGCAGGGCTGCAAATGGCGGCTCTCTCTATGCAAGGACGTTTGGATATTTCCAAGTTTATTGAGGAATTTTCTGGTAGCCACCGATTCATTATTGATTACCTGACGGAAGAAGCTTTGAACCGCCAATCCATGGAGATGCAGGTCTTCTTGCTGCGCTCTTCCATTTTGGAACGATTGAACGGTCCATTATGCGATTTTGTTCTTGATAGAAAAACCAACCAGGAGATTCATACCGCAAAATCCTTAAATGATTTTTCGACAATTCAACGCGAAAGTCAAAGCCTCCTGACTGAGTTGGATTCTTCAAATCTATTTATCGTGCCACTAGACGATGACCGAATTTGGTATCGATACCACCATCTCTTTGCAGATTTGTTACACTCTCGTCTTGAACAGACTTCACCAAAATTGCTTCCAATCCTTCACATGCGTGCTTCAACATGGTTTGAAAATAATGGGCGGATAGATAAGTCCATTTCTCATTCTTTAGCTGCCAAGCACTGGGATAATACAAGCCGCTTGATAGACCTGCATTTTCGCAAGTATCTGGAAAACGGGCAAATGACAACCGTTTTGAAATGGTTTGAAGGCATTCCTCAAGACGTTGTTTTTAAATATCCCAAATTATGTACACAGGTAGCAGAAGTGTA
>JACZIY010000156.1 GCA_014860845.1 Anaerolineaceae bacterium | reverse complement strand
TTGCTCGATGATCGAATCAGCTGTCCAGGTAGGGGCTGCGCTGCAGATGTCGACGGCAAAACGCCGGATCATCTCCAACCCAATGGGGGTATGACATACTTCCGGGTGGAATTGTACGCCGTAGTAGTGACGTTGCAAATCACCCATGGCAGCATAGGGACTGTTCTGGCTGGTGGCCAGATTCACGAAACCGGGCGGGAGTGCTTCGAGACGATCACCATGCGACATCCAGACCGGGTAAGTACCAGCTTCGATCAAGGGGTTGGGTTCCGACACCGAGATTTCCGCCATGCCATATTCCCGTTCCAAGGCAGGTGATACCTTACCGCCCAACGCGACGGTGATGGCTTGCATCCCGTAACAGATGCCCAACAGCGGTAAACCAGAATCCAACACATATTGCAGGATGTAAGGAGCTCCGGGTTCATAGGCGGAGTTAGGTCCACCGGAAAGGATGAAGCCTTTGGGTTGCATTGCCACTACCTGCTGCTCGGGAGCATCCCAGGGGAACATCTCGGCGTAGACCTGCGCCTCGCGCACGCGTCGGGTGATTAGCTGACTGTATTGTGAGCCAAAATCAAGGACGATGATGGTGTCACTCATGCCAGATCAATCCAAAAATTCAATCTTGCCGTCGTCCATGTTGCTGATGATGACCAATGATTCAATCGGGATTTTCAGGGCTGAGAGCTTCTGACGTCCACCTTCAAAGCTCTTCTCTACCAGGGCACCGATACCAACCAGTTTGGCACCTGCAGCCAGGGTCAAACGAACCAATCCCTGAATGGTGTTACCGGAGGCCAGGAAGTCATCGATGATCAGGACTTTCTCCCCGCGGGCAATGTACTCAGGAGAGACGATCAACTCCACCAGGCGGCCCTTGGTGTGGGAAGGCGCGGTGGTCAGATAGACTGTATCCGGCATGGTGATGGGTTTGGATTTGCGCGCGTACACCACCGGAATGCCTAGATATCTGGCAGCCATGACGGCGGGAGCAATCCCCGAGATCTCGGCGGTAAGCACTTTGGTAGCACCTACATGCGAGAAACGCTTTGCCAATTCCTGACCGCAGGCATCCATCAACATTGGATCGACCTGGTGGTTGATAAAACCATCTACCTTTAAAATTCCACCCCCCAGATTTGCCCCTTTTTGAATGATCATATCTCTTAATAATTGCATGCAAACTCCTCGAATTAAAAACAAAAAACTCAGCGTATTGCCAGTTCACTTTATTTTACAATGAAATAGAAGAAATAATTGTTAAAGTTTGGGAGGAATATTGCCGTCAACGAATTTGAAACGATGACGAATAAACGAATGCCAGAAAAGTCTATGTAAAATACTTTGTCAAAGTTTTTTCATCCATGTGGGGGTTGGCACATAGTTTGTTTTGAGGAATTTTTCTTACGTAGAAGAAGTTAATTGTTTGAGTGTTGTCAACCAGCGTTCGGTTTGGCGTGGGTGGGTGAAGCGCAGCACCTGCAGATGGGCATGCTGTGGCTCTTGAAATGCCAGGGGATAGTTCTTCCTGTGTTTGGGGCGGGATTTCAGTAACCAGACGAACAGGGAATCGCGGGAGAGGAAGTTATC
>JACZIY010000155.1 GCA_014860845.1 Anaerolineaceae bacterium | reverse complement strand
TTTGTAAAGATAATATCAAAATAATACTTAGATAAGCAAAAATACCAAAAATTGATATTGGTATTCCATTCCATTCCGAATAACTACTATTGTTTGCTGTCCAACAATCACCAATTCCTTCAATACATAAAGCTTTATTGTCAGTAAATTTTATGATTGTTAAATAGATTGCATCCAGGATACCAAGGATTGCAATAATAATGATTGCTTTTTTTAAATTCTGACCTTTTAAATCCAAAAGAAGTTCACCTTATTCCCTTTAGGCAGGGATTTTACACCAGCTGGAATAATCAGTAAAGCATTTGCACAAACTAATGAGAAAATATTTCCAGACCCCTGATGGCTTGTTAGCCTGGCCTGGTAGTTTCCCTGTTCAAATGATATTTCTGCACGTAAATAACTTTCTCGCCCATCTGAAGTAATTTCCTCTTCCAGTATTGCTGAATGGAGGATTAAATTTTCTTGAATTCCGAGCAGTTGATTGATAATCGGTTTTATGAAGATTAGTGTGGAGACGAATGCTGAAACTGGGTTTCCTGGAAGACCGATGAATGGAATTTTCTTATATTCACCGAAGGTAAGGGGTTTTCCAGGCCGAATATTTACTTTCCAGAAACTCAAATTGCCATCTTCCAGAATAACATCCCGAATGAGATCATAGACGCCAACACTAACACCAGCAGTTGAAACAAGTAAATCTACATTCAATTCTTGAATATTCATTAACTTGGTTTTAATATCCTGAAAGTCATCTTTAGCTACACCTAAATCGATCACTTTTGCGCCAAATGATTCCAAAAAACTCTTGATTGTTATGGTATTCGAATCGTAAATTTTTCCAGGATGCAATGCTTCTCCGGGCTGGGTGAGTTCATCTCCTGAGGATAATAATGCAATTAAAGGTTGATTGACGGTTTCAATTTTTTCAATACCCTGTGCAGCTAAGAATCCTAAATCCTGAGGTCGTAATTTGTGTCCTTTGGAAAAAATTTTCTCACCAATCTGAATATCCTGGCCTTCTGGCCGAATGTAATTTCCTGACGAAACTGGTTTGTAAACGAGGATATGTGAAGGTAATTCTTTTTGGTAATATCGATCAGAAAAATTGGTGAATTCCACGGGTACTACTGAATCTGCACCAGGAGGTAGTGGAGCACCAGTCATAATTCGGGATGCCTGACCTGGCTTGACATGACGCTTAGGAGCTGTACCTGCAGCGATATCTTCAATGATTTTCAATTCAACAGGATTTTCCTCAGAAGCATCCAGGACATTATCTGAAAGGACTGCAAATCCATCCATACTTGAATTTTTAAATGGTGGTAGGTTTAAGATCGCGGAAATATCCTTCGATAAGATTTTTGCTAATGATTGGCTGAGCGGTAATAAAACACTGTTTTTAACCTTGAACTTTTCAAGAATTATGGTCTTTGCTGATTCTACAGATAATAATTTTTCCAATTAATCTATCCTGTTTTTTTAAGTTGATCGCATTCTATAAGCTTCCATAACATTTGGTAAGTTTTCAATGCGGGTTAATAATCGACTGAGTTGTGAAATATCACTCACTTCAACAACCAATTTTATGGTTGCTAAATTATGTGAAACTTTCAATTCAATGTCAACTAGATTTCCACCCTCTGAGCTTAGAACATTTGAAATATCACCCATCAAACCCTGTCGATCATAAGCCTTAACCTGAATTGCAACCGGATAAGTCTTTTGTAGTTCTCCCCATGATACTTTTACAATTCTTTCTCGATCCGTCATACGAAGCATATTTGGACAATCCGCCCGATGAATTGTTGCGCCACGTCCACGCGTGATGTATCCCACAATATCATCCCCAGGAGCTGGTTTACAACATCTGGCTAGAACGGTCAAAAGCCCTTTTAATCCCAGAACAGTTATGGAGTCGCTGGAAATAGGTTTATCTGACGCTGGTTTGGTTATCAGTAATGGATCTTCAGTTTCAGGTTCGGTATCAACAAGTTGATTAATCACTCGACTGATGGAAATATCTCCACAGCCGATGCCAACATACAAATCTTCAATATTCTTGAGATCATAATTTGAAAGCAGATCTTCCAGACTAGAATTCTTTAATCCCAATCTCTTGATTTCACGTTCCAACATCAATTTTCCCTGTAAGGAATTTTGATTGCGATCTTGCTTCTTAAACCAATTACGAATCTTAGATTTTGCTCGTTGAGTTTTCACCAGACCCAAGTTGGAATTTAGCCAATCCCGACTTGGCCCACCTTGTTTGGCTGTTAAAATTTCGACCTGGTCCCCGGTTTTAAGTGCATAATCCAGGGAGACTAATTTCCCATTGATTTTTGCCCCACGACAACGATTCCCAATTTCAGTATGGACATGATAAGCAAAATCAATAGGTGTTGCACCGGATGGAAGGTCAATAATATCTCCTCGGGGAGTGAAAATATACACACGATCCTGAAAGACATCACTCTTCATTCCATCGACAAATTCCTGAGCATCTTCGACTTCCTGGCGCCATTCCATCAAACGTCTGAGCCAATTTATGCGTTGTTCGTATGTTTGGTCACGTGGACCACGCTCTTTATAACGCCAGTGAGCAGCAATACCAAATTCTGCATTCTGATGCATTTCAGCTGTGCGGATCTGAACTTCGAGTGGCTTGCCGTCTTCGTAAATGATGGCGGTGTGGAGACTCTGATAAAAATTATCTTTTGGGGCAGCGATGTAATCATCAAATTCATGTGGGATTGGACGCCAATGCGTGTGAATCACACCCAGAGAAGCGTAACAACTGGGAACATCATCCACAATAATTCTGACCCCTCGCAAATCAAGAACCATGTCGAACGGTTTATCTTTTTCTATCATTTTTTTATAGATTGAAAATATGTGTTTGGATCTCCCAGAAATTTCGATATTCTTAATGCCTGCATTTAAAAGCACCTTTTTCAAGTTATCTTTGATCTGGTTAATTTCCTGTTCGCGATCACCTC
>JACZIY010000154.1 GCA_014860845.1 Anaerolineaceae bacterium | reverse complement strand
ATTGTTATTGGCAGAGATCATTTGGACGCTGGATCAGTCGCTTCACCGAATCGTGAAACCGAATCGATGCTGGATGGTAGTGATGCAATCAGTGATTGGCCGATCCTCAATTTGATGATTAATGCAGTTGGTGGGGCAACCTGGGTATCCTTCCACCACGGAGGAGGTGTTGGTATTGGTTTTAGTCAACATGCTGGTATGGTCATTGTTGCGGATGGTACTCCTGAGGCTGCTAAACGGCTTGAACGCGTTCTGACCACCGATCCGGGAATGGGAGTGGTACGTCATGCAGATGCTGGTTATAATAAAGCCATCGATGCAGCAAAAAGACATGGAATAATTATCCCAATGCTGAAAGGTTGAAAATATTAACCGCAAACTGCGTTTTTTTTGGTTTTTTCTAACAATTCTGGTTGGTTTACTGATCGGATTCTATTTTGGTTGGGTGCGCACTCCTGCAACGATTGGCACAACTCAACTTTCGAATCTCCGCAGTGATTATTTGGCTGATTATGTGCTGATGGCAGCAGAATCCTATGAACAACATCAAAACCTTGAATACACAACCAGTCAATTGGTTTTATTAGGGAATGATCATCCTTTACGATATATTCAGAAAGCCATTATTGTTGCTGAAAAACTAGAATTTAGTCGTGATGATCTCGAAAAATTAGCGATTTTGGCTCAGGTCTATCAGATTCCTGAAACGACAACGGAGGCTCCATGAACTCCAGATTTCAGGAGGAAAGACGCCAACCCCCTTACTACTTGTTAACCGGTTTATTACTGGGATTAGCATTAGGTTTCGTTTTGACAATGGTAATCCTGCCCATTCAATATTCCAACGTTCCCCCAGAAACGCTCAATACCACAGATAAAGATCGTTATCGACTGATGATCGCCATGGCTTTTCAAGCTAACCAGGACCAGGGAAGAGCGTCTGCACGCCTGGGGTTATTGCGGGATGATGATGTCGCCGGGCAATTGATCCAGCAATCCAGACGAAGCGAAACAAAAAGTGATGCACAGGTATTACTGAATCTAGCCCAGGTGATACAAAATCCTCTCGCTCAACCCATAGCACCTCCTCAACCCACTGATGAATTTCCTTCCACTCAACAGGTTGCATTCACCATGACATCCACTCCGTCTCCAACCGAAACAATGATGCCAACCGAAAGCATAGACGAAACTCAATCTGCTACTTCTACTCCGCAACCCACTCGCCAACAATCTACTGCAATCGTTCAAAATAGCCCCACACCTAATTTCAGTTCAGATCTGCCTTTTCAATTAACCGAAAACGAGGTTATTTGTAACACATCATATAGTGAGTCGTTAATCCAGGTGGAAGTTTTCGATGCTGAAGGTGAACCAATACCAAATGCTCGTATAACCGTCACATGGGCAACAGGACAGGATACATTCTTTACTGGTTTTTATCCTGAAATCAGTCTGGGATATGCAGACTTTTCAATGACACCCACAACGATATATAGTGTTAAGGTTGGGAATATCGGTGAGATGGTTACTAATCTGACTGCATCGGAATGTAAAGATGATTCTGAAAATATTTTTGGGGGCAGTATTTACTTAAGATTTGATGCTCCATAGTCCGAACAACAAACAAAACTCGTTTTATTCTTGTACTTTCCCATCGGATTTTATTTGTTGTAAAAGCTGGCGGTATTGATTTGAATTCGGCGGATTCATGGCGATGATGGCTTCCACCATCTCAACGGCGCCACGTCTATCACCGGCATCCAGGAGTTGATCGGCCATTTTATCCATTTGTTGGATCGCTTTTGAAGTATGTCCATAACGAATAAATGCATCCATCAAGCGTTTCCGAATATGAATGTGTTCCGGATGTTCTTTGATTAATTCATTCAGGAATTGAACCACTTCTTTTGTTCTCTGGCTCTCTTCCATTATTTTCACAAAATCATCAATCTCTTTTAATGCTGCTGGTAATTGACCCAATCGCATATTTATATCAATTAATTGAATGCGCGAAGCTTTATCTTCCGGTTGAAGGGATCGCAATTGCTCGAAAATCCGTAACGCCTGCCGCCAATCCAGTCTTTGCATGTCAATATCTGCAATTTTTGTTAATATCTGCACAGCCCATTTGCGATTGGTGCGTGATTGTTGTGCCAGACGTAATGCCAATAAATACGATTGTCTGGCTTTATCCAATTCAGCCAAGCGATAATAGATCTCGCCCATTTCCAGATATTCATGAATCGCTTCATCAATTTGATTGCTATTACTTAAGAGTTCAATTAGTTTATTGCGAATCGACAAGTCCATAGGGGCGAATTCAGTAACTTTTTTCAACACCCGGATGGACTGATCGGATTCCCCTCTCACTTCATAAAGCTCTGCGACCAGTAAATATTTCTTAATCGCATCTTCAACCTGTCCACTTTTAGCCATCAATTCCCCAATTTGAATGTGAAGAGGCATATATGTAGGTGCAAATTGCAAAGCATGGAAGGCTTCCTCCATGGCAGAACGATAAAAACCGCGTTGGGTCAATTCACGAACACTTGCCAGGGCTTCCACAACCTGCCCAGAACGGGAGTGAAGCAACATTTCTATTAATGGCACAGGGGGGTTATCTTCACTTACAGCCGGCATTTGAGCCCGCGCTTTCTCTAGATATTCTCTCCAATCTGCCCGCATCAATTGCGATCGAACATTCTGACAGACTGCCATGAGATTTTTTGGATTGGTTTCATGCCGTTGTGCTTCAAGAATTGGTTCATACAATTGTTTCAGTTCATCCACATATTCTTCTGACACTGTCATCAAGTCAGCCAGACGATACGCTTGCAAATAAGCAGTTGTGGCTTCCTGTAAATTATCCTGTTTTTCATTTATTTTCCCTATGAGAAGATAAGAAGCGATTGCATATTCTTTTCTGCGTAATGAATTATGCAAATACTTTAAGGCTTTTTGTGGATTGTCATCCACCAGGAACAAACCCAAGGTGAAATACACTGAGGTTTTTTCCAGACCAATATCCAGAACTCTTTGAAGCTCTTCAGCTGCCCGTTTCTCATTGCCCCCTGATTGCAGATCAATCGCATGCCCCAGATGTAAAAGGATCCTTGTTCGTTCTGATTGTTCCAAAGATAATCCACCTGTACCTCGTGTTAAAGCAGCAATACCTCGTTTCCCCGTCGATCCGGAATCGTTATCGCTTGAATCAAACAACATGGTTGCCAACTCCTCCAGTGCGCTTTGCCTGGTTTCGGCTACCGGATCCATTTTTATTTCAGTTACGGAAGTGTCAGAGGTCTGTAATTGCTGAATATTTGCTAATCGAGTTTGATGAATCGGTTTTTCAGACTTGGTTCTTACAGGTTTAGGTAAGCGCTGATTGGATTTCAGTAATTTCATCGCATTCTGCACATCGATATTGTCGGGTGCAATTTGAAGGCAATATCGTACAGCTTGAATTGCTTTTTGATTATCACCTGCGCTTTGCATTAAACTTGCAGCAGCCAGATACTCACCTGCAGCTTCTGTTTTCTTACCCATCTTGTCATAAATCATTGCCAAACGTGTACGGGCATTTAAGTTTTCAGGTTCTAATGCAATCACATGCTGCCAGGATTCAATTGACTTTTCAACATCTTTCGAACGTAATTGCATTTCTGCGGCTTGCATTCCTATTTTCACCGCATCCTTAATTCTACCCATGCTCTCGTAGATAAAAGCCATTTTTTCATAAGGAACAGGGTCATTGGGAGAAATAGAAGAAACCTTTTGATAATGCATCAAGGCACCCTCAAAATCCTGCAATTCCAACAATGCTAAACCAATACTGATCAAAGCCATTGGATCATCAGGAAATTGCTCTAAGGCAACCCGATAATGATTTACAGCTTCAGACCAGTTCTGATCCCATGCGGCGGAATGCCCTTGATTCATTGCTGTTAGAAATGCTTGTTGATCTCCACTCATACGCTTATCCCTGACCTTTAATATCTATAACTTCAAGACTACCCCAATTAAATCCCCAACGAGCTTCTGTTGATAATGGAATACTGAGATGATAGGCATTTTCCATTACATTTTGTACTAAAATTATAGTCTTATTTCTTTCTTCTTCAGGACATTCCAATAATAATTCATCATGAACCTGTAGTAAGATTTTCGCCTTTAATCCTGATTTTTGCAAGGCAGAAGACAAATTAATCATAGCAATTTTCAAAATATCAGCAGCGGTGCCTTGAATCGGAGCATTGATTGCCTCTCTTTCTTGCTGGTTTCTTGCATTTACATTGGTAGTTGTTGCCAGATTGGGGAAATATCGTCTTCTTCCAGCCATTGTTTCCACATATCCTTGCTGCATCGCCATTTTTCGTAAGCCATCCAGGTATTCCTTTACCCGTGGAAAACGCTTGAAATAAGCTTTAACAAAATTTTCAGCCTCAGACAATGTCAATCCAGTCGTTCGACTTAACCCAAACGCACTCATACCATAAATCAAACCAAAGTTGATTGCTTTGGCATGTCTCCTCTGTTCTTTTGTCACTTTCTCCAAAGGAACTTCATAGATGGCAGCGGCAGTTGTGGCATGAATATCCTGATTTGCTTTGAAGGCTGATAACATAGCCTCATCCTGGGACATATGTGCAACAATTCGCAACTCAACCTGTGAATAATCCACAGCCAGAATACCAAAACCAGGTTTGGCAATAAAACCACAGCGCACCTTTCTGCCCAAATCCGTGCGCGTTGGAATGTTCTGCAGGTTCGGGTTGGAGGATGATAATCTACCAGTGACCGCGACCGTCTGACTGAATGATGTATGGATCCTTCCAGTTTCAGGATTCACCTGTTCTGGTAACGTTTTTACGTAAGTTGATTGTAATTTGGACAGTTCACGATATTCCAACATCAAATCCACAACCGCATGTTTTCCTTGTAATTCCTCTAAAACAGCTGCATTGGTGGAGTAATGTCCACTGGCTGTTTTTTTCTTGTAGGGCGATTGCAAACCCAGTGTTTCAAATAATGCAACCGATAATTGCTGAGTGGAGTTAATATTAAATGAATAACCAACCAGTTTATGTACTTCGTGCTCAATTTCCGTCAACCGCTGATTTAATTCTTTTTCCATTATTGAAAAGAATTTCTTATCAATCATGATGCCTGTTAATTCCATATCCGCAAGCACAGGAATTAATGGCATTTCAATGTCTTCAAAGACCTTGGTAGCGTTTTTCTTTTCCATGAGTTCTCTAAGAGCTGGTAACAAAGCCAGGGGAACAGCAGCATCAGCAGCAGCATATTCAGCTACTCTGTCAATGGCAACATCTGCCATATTGATCTGTGACTTGCCATTTCCAATCAGATCCTCGATGTGGGTCATCTGGAGATTCAAATATTTGTCAGCCAGATCTTTCAGACCAAACCCTGCGTATCCCGGATCAACCAGCCAGGCTGCAATCATGGTATCAAAGAAATACGGTTGGACATGGATGCCATATTTCGAAAGCATCATCCCATCATATTTTAAATTGTGGCCAACTTTTTTAATTTTCTCGTTTTCAAAAAAAGGTCGCAAAGCTTTAATGACTGTATCAAGCCCCAGCTGTTTCTCAGATGCATGGTGGCCAACCGGAATATAATACCCTGTGGCTGCATCTGTGGATAAAGAAATACCCACCAATTTTGCTTTGATCGGATCCGTATCGGTTGTCTCTGTATCGAAGCTGAGCCATTCTGATTTCTTCAAATCTTCTTCTAATTGACCCAATTTTTCTATAGTATCCACCAGAATTGTCTCTATTTGCGATAAAGAGAGATTGCCAACTTTACCCAAAGGTTCTCCAAACAATGAAAGCTGTTGAGAAGGACCAAACTCCGCATGTTTCGCTTCCAAATCCCGAAGACGCCCGATCAGAGTTCTGAATTCCAGCTCCTGGAAAATCTTTTCAACTGCCTTGAATTCAAGGTGGGCGGTACTGGATTTTTCGAGATCGAGAGCAATATCAATATCCGTCCGGATTCTGGCTAAATCCTTACTTGTGAATGCCAGATCCTTCCCATTTTCCAGTTTTGTCTTGAATTTCTGGGGAATGTCATCCAAATTGGCATAGATTTCTTCAATTGAATCATAATCTTCTAACAGTTTTAAGGCTGTTTTTTCTCCAACACCAGGAACACCAGGAATATTATCGGATGAATCGCCCATTAGCGCTTTTAACTCAATTACCTTATCGGGACGCACACCCATTTTTTGAATGACATCATTCACCGCATAATCCTTCGCATCTGCCATGGAGCGTCCAGGGAGATTTACAATAATACGCTCATTAACCAACTGCAAGAGATCCCGATCCCCGGTGATGATTTTCACGCCCAGCCCCTTTTCCACCGCCTGATAAGCAATCGTGCCTAAAACATCATCTGCTTCAGCGTTGTCTTTTTCCAGTCGGGGAATATCAAACGCATCGATAATCTCTCTGATACGCTCAATTTGCTGTTTAAGATCATCTGGCATTTTTGCACGGGTAGCTTTGTATTCCGGGAAAATATCATTACGGAATGTTCTCCCAGTATCAAAAGCAACTGCCAGATATTCCGGTTTTTCTTTTTCTAATAAACGAAATATAACACTCATAAACCCAAAAATCGCTGCAGTAGGTTCCCCTTTTGATGTTCGCATGGTATCTCCACCCATGGAAGACATTGCGAAAAATGTTCGATAAGCAAGTGCGTGACCATCAATTAAATACAATGTTGGGGGCATATTTTCCTTCCAGACTTCATTTATTTTTTAATTTGATCAATGAAGTAATTCTTCAGTTCAAAGGAACGAACCAGAACCTTAACACGTCTAATATTCAAGACAAATTATGATTTTTTTCATGATTGATTCTATTAGAATTTGCTTTAATGGGCAACAAAAGATCACAAGTTGCAATTTGATTGATATTTGATTTTTCGATCCTTAATTAAGTCAAAGTATACCAGTTCAATCGATTTATTTTGATCCATCTACCAGGTTATCATTAAATTATGGTTTGGATTACTTTCCATAAATAAAAATTCTTTATACATCATTCGATTTACCTGGATGATTTATGATCCGTTTTCAGATTTTCTGACTTGTGAGATAATAAAACTCATTGGTGACATTTGAAATACGAATCCTTTTTTCAGAGGTACTACTGTGAACTTTAAGAAAATTTGTGTACTGGGGTTAGGTTATATAGGTCTTCCAACCGCCAGCACTTTTGCCACATCCGGGGTGAAAGTGATTGGTGTAGACGTGAACCAGAAAGTTGTTAATAGTTTACAAAACGGCGAGGTGCATATTTATGAGCCCGGTTTGAGAACACTGGTACAGGCAGCTGTCCAATCTGGAAATCTTGTGATTTCTGATCATCCAGAGCAATCGGATGCTTTTATCATCGCAGTACCCACACCTTTTTATGACGAAAAGAAAGCTGATCTTACCTATGTTAAATCTGCAGCTGAATCAATCGTACCATTCTTAAGTAAAGGGAATCTGGTTGTGCTTGAATCCACTTCCCCGCCACGCACCACCATTGATATTTTGATACCCATTCTGGAAAAATCCGGATTGCAAGCTGGCGAAGATTTTTATGTGGCTTATTCACCGGAACGAGTATTACCGGGACAGATCCTCAGGGAGTTGATTGAGAATGCCCGTGTCATTGGGGGAATTGATGAGCAATCTGCTCTCGTAGGAAAATCACTTTATCAAATTTTCGTTAAGGGTCAAATTATCACCACTTCATCCACAACGGCTGAAATGGTGAAGTTAATGGAAAATACTTATCGGGACATCAACATCGCGGTGGCCAACGAATTTGCCCGTCTGGCTGACCGTTTTGGTGTGGATGTTTGGGAGGCTATAGAAATTGCGAATCTGCATCCACGTGTAAATATCCTGCGTCCGGGTCCAGGCGTGGGGGGACATTGCATCAGCGTTGATCCATGGTTCCTGGTGGAAGCCGCGCCTGATATCACTCCGTTGATTCACACCGCCCGGTTGGTGAATGATTCACAACCGGGTCACGTGGTGGATTTGATAAACAGAATCCTGCATGGGCTAAAAGACAAAAAAGTCACAATTCTTGGTTTGGCATACAAACCGGATGTGGATGATCTGCGTGAGAGTCCAGCTGTAGAAGTTGCCCACAAGCTTGCTGAAAGTGGGGCAATCGTGACTGCATTTGAACCGTTTAAACCCGATTTTATCGTGCCAGGGGTACTTATGGCGACCACATTGGCAGAAGCTGTCAAACAGGCTGAAATCATCGTACTACTTGTCAATCATACTGAGTTCATCAGAATAAATCCGCGCGAATTGGTTAGTATCACACCAGCCCGCATCATTCTGGACACTGTTGGAGCTTGGAAGCCTGAGACCTGGGAAGTTGCTGGATTCAATATCCATCGGCTCGGGGTTTCAGAAAGGGAAAAGGATGCCTAAGATAAAACTGCTTAATATCATTGGGACCCGACCTGAAGCCGTAAAAATGTGCCCTGTCATCCAGGTTGCTCAATCCCATCCTGATATTGAATCTTATCTTTGTGTGACAGCTCAACATCGCCAGATGCTTGATCAGGTTTTGAATGCATTTAACATTGCCCCAGATTTTGATTTAAATTTAATGCAGCCCAATCAAAGTCTGGCTCAAATCACAGCATCCATTCTGCAAAATTTGGATCCAATTCTTTCGAAGGTCAAACCGGATTGGATATTGGTACAGGGTGATACCACCACAGTGATGACCTCTGCTTTGTTGGGATTTTATAATCGCATCAAAATCGGTCATGTGGAAGCTGGTTTACGTACTGGCGATAAATGGCAGCCATTTCCAGAAGAAATTAATCGCAAAATTGCCGGGGTTGTTGCTGATTTGCACCTGGCACCGACCGAAGATGCCAGACAAAATCTACTGAATGAAGGGGTAGAAGATTGGCGCATATCTGTCACGGGAAATCCCGCCATTGATGCTTTACGTATTATTACTTCCTATCCAGCACCTGAGGATGTACAAAAGCTCTTTGAGCAACACCATATTGGCACCGATCAAAAACAACTGATCCTGATAACGGCTCATCGACGGGAAAATTTTGGTCAGCCAATAATTGATATTTGTACCGCCTTGAAAACTCTGGCTGATCGCTATAAAAACCAATTTCACATCATCTATCCGGTTCATCTCAACCCCAACATTCAGGAACCGGTCCATCGTTTGTTGGGAGATGTTGATAATATAACATTATTGCCACCATTAGATTATCTTCCGATGGCTCATTTGTTAAAGCATGCTGTCCTGGTGCTGACAGATAGCGGTGGGATACAGGAAGAAGCAGCTGGATTACATAAACCAGCGCTCGTTATGCGCGAAGTGACGGAACGCCCGGAAGGAGTGAAAGCTGGGGTTTTAAGATTGGTAGGTACCGACCCCGAAAGAATTGTCTCCAACAGCATTGAACTCCTCGAAGATAAGGCTGTTTATGACCAGATGGCACATTCGAAAAATCCATTTGGGGATGGCTATGCTGCCGAGAAGATTATCAATTCCCTGGTTAGCATTGACTCGAAATTATAAATTCTAATTTTCATTCCTGGACCAATTCGAAAATTCATAAATGACAGATCACACTTCTCTCAAAAATCAACAAAAAAGTATTGCCTTGATGCCAAAACTGGAAGGTTTGGGAGGACCCACCTCTTTCCAGGAAAAATTAATTCAAGGCTTAAAGAAAAGGGGTATTCAGGCTCATTTCGATCCACTTGGTCAGGCGGTAAAGACAATTCTGGTTGTTGGAGGCACAAAACACTTACCAACCATCTGGCAAGCCCGTCGCAGAGGAATCCGCGTCGTTCATCGACTGAATGGAATGAATTGGATCCATCGCAAAAAAAAGACCGGGATTAAACATTATCTGCGCAGCGAATATGGTAATCTCATCCTTTCCACGCTTCGTAAACACATGGCGGATGCCATTGTCTACCAGTCTCAGTTTGCACAATCCTGGTGGCAAACAGCTTACGGCCGCTCAAATGTTGAGTCAACTGTAATTTACAATGGGGTTGATTTAGGAACCTATCATCCGGAAGGAATTCATAATCGCCCGGATGATCATATTCGGATATTGTTGGTTGAAGGACATTTAGGGCAAGGGAACGAGTCCGGTTTAATGAACGCCATTCAACTGGTGGAAAACCTCAAACTACGCTTTACACAACCCATTGAACTGATGGTTGCTGGAAAAGTACCGCAAGAAATAATCAATAAATTCGCAAGTACAACCAATATCTGGCTGACCTGGGCAGGGATTATTCCCCGTGCAGAAATCCCTATTTTAGACCGTTCTGCTCATTTGCTCTTTTCAGCTGACCTGAATGCTGCCTGCCCAAACGCAGTTATTGAAGCCCTGGCTTGTGGTTTACCTGTAGTGGCATACGCTACTGGCTCGCTACCGGAAATTTTAGATATTGATGCTGGCCGAACAGCTCCTTATGGCAGCAATTATTGGGAGCTGGAACCTCCTGATGTAACGGCTCTCACAGACGCCGCCACATGGATCTTAAACCATCTTGATCACTTCCAGCGAAAAGCCAGAGAACAAGCAGTGAAAATGTTCAGCCTCGATGATATGGTGGAAGAATATCTTAAAATATTGCTTCCAAAATAAATCAGCTTCCGGGTACGAACTTACTCGTGCCCCCCACCCTGCATCATAACGACATCAGGTCCACGGTTGATCTCCCATGGATATAGTATATAGGCGTCAGTAATCGCGGCAAAATAATCCGGTCGAATATTGCCAAATAGATTTCGATAGGGATTGAAATGCAAAACGCATGTATACGATTGCCCCCCGGCGCTCACCACACGGTTACGCACCGCTGTGATCGTTCTACCTGACCCCCAGACATCATCCACGACCAGAACACGTTTTCCGCTGAGTAAAGTATCCTCGGGAAATTGGACAAATTTTGGCCAGGCTAATAAGCGTCCTTTTTTCCGTTCATCTTCCAATTGCATTTCATTGGGAAAATCCACAGCTGCTGTCAGTAAGGTATCTAACTGCAAGGCTT
This sequence comes from Anaerolineaceae bacterium, assembly GCA_014860845.1. The sequence continues at coordinate 1,622 of JACZIY010000154.1, read as the reverse complement.
CAGAAATTAACCCACCTGGAATAATCCCCCCATGAGTTACCATGATCATGGCATCAAATTCAGTTTCGAATTGAGGAATTAGATGGTCGATTAGTTGATCAACATCATTCCACGTAAGGACTTCTTTCCTTTGCATCATGACTTCTATCCATTCATTTTAATTTTGCTTGATTATAGCATTTTCTGATTAAGCATATCCGCTAATTACTCAAAATCAGGCAAAATCCCGGCCTGGTCGTGTTTTTGAAGCATATGCCAGATTGCTCCAATACCAATCAAAGATACTAACACACCCAATATCCAACCAAAAACAGGAATTGCGCTCAAAATGATGTAAAGTATTATGCCTGCAACTAAACTCCAGACTTCTTTATTTTTACTGCCAAATTTAACCTTATTCAATACCAACCCGCCCGCCCAATAGGCAAGCACAAATTTACTGACAAACATTGACAAAATTCCAAATACTGTCAGGACTAAAATGATCGCTGCAACGCCTATAAAGAAAAATAAACTGCTGAGTTGATTGAGTGTAAAAACCCCTAATAACGCAGCGACTAGGCAGATGAGAATGAAAGCAACCAATGCTCCCAAATAAATAACTAATGTGCTGACAAAACCCACTCCCATTGAGTTTAGGGGCTTACTGATCGCTATTTGAGCAGCTTCAGATATGTATCTTTTTCCAAATTTCCAACTAATGACAGCAAATAATAAAAATCCGACCAGCTGCCGAATCATTCGGAAAATTCTTAATACAAAGGGATTTTTCCTGACTACTTTTCCATCGGCGTTTGCTAAAGATTCGGGATCAGATATGTTTTCAACGACCCCTTGTAATGGTAAGTTGCGTAAATTTTCTTCCAGACTTTTCGCACTCGAGTAAACCAATTGACCATTAATACTTGCCTGATCACCAACCTCCAATCCTGTTGGTAATAAATCTGGAATATTCAATTGTCGCATATATGGCAACCAAATGCGAATACCTTCATCATCTCCGCTGGCGTCAATTGCAATTTCAGCATTTCCTTTCACTTCACCATTGAGATTAACCGATACGGCTCTAACCCGAAAATTCTGTTCCACATTTCCATGCATTGCCAGCTGATAACTACCAGCGTATAAGTTCCCATTAATAATGCTTCCAGGTTGTTGAGAATAATGAAATCCCCCAAAAAATAAATTTCTGCCAGTGTTGACAGCCGAACCAATTTCCAATGTCACACTGGATACAACCAGATTCAGATGAACAGGTGCCAGCACAACAACATTCTGACCACCTACATAGAGATTTCCGTTGATGACTGCATTTTCTTCAACCAGAATGCTTCTTCCAAGTAAGAAAATGTCGTTATCGATTTGTGCTCCTGATTGAATAACAATCTTTTCTCCAATAACAAAAAGCATTCCATGAACATGCCCAGCAACCAAAACTTGGCTACCCTGCAAGAAAAGGTCATCAAATACTTCTTCTCCAGGTCCCAGATTACTCTCAATAGATGGGTTTGCCGCATAGATTTTTTGATTATTGATAATTAATAACAAAACGATGATAAGGATTACAGAAAAAAATTGAAAACTCTTCTGTTGGAATAATTTCTTCATCAATCCTCCAGAAT
>JACZIY010000153.1 GCA_014860845.1 Anaerolineaceae bacterium | reverse complement strand
GCTGGAGATTCAGTGGTTAGCGCCTTAACACCTTCCGAAGGAGTTCGATCCGAAGGACTCCGCGGATGTTTTTGAGGAGGTTTTTCTCGCACCCGTAGGACCTGTAACGAAGTGGAAGGCAACACCTCATATTATACCCTTGGGTAATACGCCAGACTCCATATCCCCTATAATTAATGAATAGGCTGATCCGCATATGTTAATCAAGGTTCAGCACAAAGGACAACATGAAAATTCGAGCGTTTGATCAAAAAGATTATCCCGGGGTGGTTGATATTCATAACCATCTCAACATTGCCTGGCCGGAACGTCCACGCACTCCTGAAGGCTGGGAGCAGGCCGAGCGCAATCGCAACCCCAAGTTGAAATTCCAGCGTTGGGTCACTGTTGAAGGTCAGGATGTGGTTGGGTTTGGTCAGTACAGCCAGAGTAGTGCTGATTACCACCCGCAACGATTTTATATCAACGTCGAGGTCGACCCGCAATTCCAACGCAAGGGAATCGGTGCTGCCCTGTTCGATCAAATCATGACCGGGCTGCAGCCGTTCAATCCACGTGTCTTACGGGCGGACGCATTCACCAACCTGCCGCAGGGGTTCCGCTTCCTGCAGCAACGCGGGTTTTATGAGGCCTTTCGTGAAACACCTGTGTGGATTGATATTGCTGCCTTTGATCCCAGTCCTTACAAAGATTTGGAAGGGAAATTGGCGCACAAAGGCATCGTCATCAGGACATTGCGTGAAATGGAAAACGATCCCCGGCGCGATGAAAAGCTGTATGAGCTGTATTGGGAAGTATCCGAAGATGTGCCCCACGAAGATGCCGAGATTCAGAAACCCGCATTGGATGAGTGGGTCCAGTGGGGGTTGTATGATCCGACCATTTTGCCGGATGCGTATTTTATTGCCATTTGTGGCGATGAGTATATCGGCTTGCGGGAATTGGGTAAGGATCCCGATCATAATGTGTTGTTGGGCGGCTTGCTGGGTGTGCGCCGGACGTATCGCCAGCAGAATATTGGCCTGGCGATGCAGCTGCGCGGGATTGCTTACGCCAAAAAGCATGGGTATCCCAAACTCAAAACCTGTACCGCGATCCATAACCATCCAATGCAGGCGCTATTTAATAAGCTGGGATATAAACGCGGAGCGGAATGGTTGCAATGCCAGAAGGATTTATAAAATCACTCGAATGATTCCAAACAAGTGTCGCGCTAAATTCACGAAATAGAGAACCCCATGCCAGGTTTTCAGGGAGGTTTTTCGAGTCAATGACTGGCTGGTGGATTGAAATTCGCAGTGCAAATGTTATATTATATTTAGAAGATTGGATTGAAATTTCATGATCAAGATCGCCAAAGGGGGGATTTAAATCGCTGCTTATTGGCTCTACCAGGGCAAAGGAGGTTGAGTTGAATAAAGCAATTGCCATTAACGGCAGCCCACGAATGGGAAAGGGAAATACCGCTATGATCCTCGCCCCATTTATCCAGGGCATGATCGATGCGGGATGCGAAGTCGAGTTGTTGTACGCGAGTCAGCTGAAGGCCAAACCCTGTTCCTGTGGTTGGTTGTATTGCTGGAATGAGAAGCCGGGAGAATGTTGCATCAAAGACAATATGCAGCAGGTGTATCCCAGGTTGCGGGAAGCGGACATGGTAATCCTGGCCACCCCAGTTTACATTCCGCTGCCCGGCGATTTACAGAATTTCATCAATCGTCTGGTTTGCTTACTGGATCCGGTGTTAGCGTTCCATGCAGGCCGCACCCGGGCAATTTTTCGTAAAGGCGTTGGGATTCGCAGGTTCGTGCTTGTATCTTCAGGGGGATGGTGGGAGATAGAGAACTTCGACACCGTGGTGCGCATTGTTGCAGAACTTGCCAGAGATGCCAGCGTAGAATTTTCTGGCGCGGTGCTCAGACCGCATGTCGGGTTGATGAAAGAACAGGGTGAATTGACCACGGAAGGGCATGCAGTCCTACAGGCGGTGCAAAGATCAGGATATGAACTGGTCACAGAAGGTGCTATGAGCAAGGAAACGCTCGCATCGATTAGCCGTCCGCTCATATCGCAGGAGGAGTTCTGGCGTAGAGAATAGACCGAAGACCGGCCTTAGGTTTTAGGTGTTGGGTTTTAGGGGTTAGAAAAGAATTGAGTGACCCATCAGCCACAAAGTACCCGAGCAAAGCGAGTGGTAGACCATGCCGTTTGGGTATACTATGCCCTTTGGGTGCTAACCCATTCTCATCATAGTCAATCATGAAATCACAAAAATTGGATCAGCCATCAGCCACGAAGTACCCGAGCAAAGCGAGAGGTAGATCATTCCCTTTGGGTAAAAACTACTGGTTGCCGAAGCTACATCTACATCCTGTAAATC
>JACZIY010000019.1 GCA_014860845.1 Anaerolineaceae bacterium | reverse complement strand
TGTTTTAACAGATTATACAGTTCCTGAGATGAAGTTACAAATTGAGTTTCACCACCAGAAATTCTTGATAAATTATCAAGAAAATCATCGTTCCAATCTTTTCCAACACCTACAGCTTGAAAAATAATTCCTTCATCTCCGGCTTCTTGAACGATCTGAATACATTTTTCTTCATCTCCATATGTATGGCCATCTGTAATTAGGTACAACAACTTTGGCGATGAATTTTCTAAATTTCTTAAGATAGAAAAACCTTCTTCCAGACCTTTTAGGATTTCAGTTGAACCGGAAGCGAAAATTGAATATATTTTTGAAACCTCATTGCCAAAATCTTTAATCTTAATAGGTGATAATAAAGTCTCTGCTCGATCACTGAATGTAACAATTGAAATAATGTCTTCATCCTTCAGCTCATGGACAAGATTAATAATATCCTTTTTTAACCTGTCCATTATTTCCCCTTGCATAGAAGTTGATCTATCAAGCACAATACACAAATTAATCTTAGGAAGATTCTCTACTTTCCCTGTTTCAGTGGAAAAGATATCTAATAATAAATAAAAAGCTTGTGTTTCTGAAATTAATGGAATTATTGATCTACTATAGTAAGCATTTATCTGGATGGGTTTGTCTTGCTCTAGTGGGTTCTCTAATTGTTTGTTGTAATCTTTTCTTTTTTCTTCGTCACTCAGGATTTCATATGCGTTTTGAATTTCTATGAATCGTTCTCGTAAATTTAACGATGTGTGGAGGTCAGGATGATGTTTTTTAGCAGAATCAAAATAAGCTTTCCTTATCTCTTCCTGTGTTGCATCAAAAGGTAATCCTAATAAATTATAATAATTCATAAGTTTATAAAATTTTAATTAAGATTACGCTGATATTATCCGGTCCACCTGCTTTATTAGCTGCATCCACCATTTTTGAACATGAAATTGAAGGATTTTCAGAGTTGGTTGCTAACCTGAAAAGTTCTTCATCGCTAACGGTTCCCCACAAACCATCACTACAAATTAGAATAAATCCTGGTTTTGGTATCGTTAAATTCATTAGGTCTGGTCTAAAAGGCTCTGACTGGCCTAAAGCTCTATACAGTACATTCTTATTTGGATGATTTTTGGCTTCATTTTCTGATATTTGACCCATATCAACTAATCTTTTAACCAATGAATGATCATTTGTTTTAACTTCTATTCTTCCATCGGGATAAATAAAATACAACCTACTATCCCCAACATGTCCAATGGTTATTTGATCACCTAGAATCAATGCGGCAGTAATGGTTGTTCCACCACCGGGAGCTTTCTGAATAACAGCATTTTGAGCAAGCTTAATACCGTTCTCAATTATTTCTTGAATACTCTCATTTGGCGGATTTGGTGAATTGGGATTAAATAATGGAGAATAAAGTTTGTGAACTACATAATCCCCCAAAGTTTTTGATGCAACACTGCTGGCTACTTCTCCAAATTCATGCCCACCCATACCATCCGCGACAATGAATATACCAAATGAAATATCTTTGGAACTGTTGGCAAAATTTGAATTGAAATAAAATAATGCATCCTCGTTATGATCTCGTTGTCTCCCCACCGACTGACCAACTCCGACCAATATTTGAGAAGGAGTGACGATAGGATCTTCTCTTGTAACTAACTTTAATTGTTCCTCAGATAATGGCGCAGTTTCGACATTAATATTGGAGATATTGTTTTTTTTACTGCCAAATAATTTTTTAAAAAAATCTACCATAAATCCTCCCAGATTACTTGTGCTAAGCATACAGTGCATAAATTAGATGGTCACTTGAGCCTATGTATAAAATATCATTAATAATGACTGGTGATCCGGTAATTAGATCATCAGTTTTGAATTTCCACCTTACCTGTCCATTTTTTAATTCAAGAGAATAAAGAGTGCCATCTGCAGTCCCACAGTAAACTGAATTGTTATGAATAACGGGTGAACCGCTAACTTGATGATCAGTTTTATATCTCCAAATTTCTCTGGCATTTCCAGATTCCAAACAATAAATGTGGTTATCAGCTGAACCGAAAACTAAATAATTTTCGGATTTATAGGGAGATGAAATGGAACCTTTGTCCATCCTAAAACGCCATACAACCCATCCAGACTTTGCATCTAATGCATAAAAAGTAGAATCAAGAGAGGCAAAAAATACCATGCCACTGTCAACTATCGGAGATGAAGTGATTGCTTTTTTGGTTTTAAATCTCCAACGGACATGCCCACTAAAATCAAGACAGAAAAAATCGCCATATTCATTCCCAAAAAAGATATTGTCTCTTGAAATGAACGGAGTGGTTCTAACAGCAGCCCCGGAATCAACGCGCCAAGTTATTTTATTTGAGATTAAATTTACGGCATATAAATAGCCATCATCAGATCCAAAAAAAGCATGTCCTTCTGCAATTTTTACTGAACTCCTTATTGGTCCATCAGTTAAGAACGTCCACAATTCTTTACCTGTCCTGGCTGAAATGCAATACATTTTCTTGTCTTCAGATCCGATGAAAATATTATTTTCAAAAATTGCTGGTTTTCCAACAATACCCCCATCGGTCGGAAATTTCCATAAAAATGAACCATCTGCTGCATCTAATACATAAAGATTATTATCATAATTTCCGCAATATATTTTTCCATTATCAAAAGTAACTGAACCTCGAATTTCATCCTCACATTTAAACGTCCATAAAGGTTTAACAGATTGAGATTCCTTCTTTTTCATTGTTGGAAGCCTGGATAAAGCCCCAGTTTTTTTTGCTGCCGACAATAAAGCATTTTTCATATCAGCGACACTCTGAAATCGGTCTTCGGGATTATATTGTAGGGCTGTATCAATAATTATTTCTAGATCAAGAGAGACTTTTGGGTTAATTGAGCGTATTTTTCGTTCTGAGAAAGAAAATGGTGCTTCCATTCTTGGATCGTGGTTTGTTAATAAATGGTGCAATGTGGCACCGAGAGCATAAATATCAGCGACCGGTGTCGCATCTCCACGATATTGTTCAGGTGGAGAATAGCCTTCAGTCCCAATCATCGTACCCTTCTGTCCGGTTCTAAAGTTTTTTGCGATGCCAAAATCAACCAGTACAACTCTATCTTGTTGATTAATCATTACATTGCTTGGCTTCATGTCTCTAAAAATGATTGGTTCAGGTTTATAAAAATGTAAATACTCCAAAACATCACATAATTCAATCGCCCAAACAATAACATTGTCTTCAGGGACAGGTCCATTGTTTTCCTGTAGAATCGCTTCCAGGTCTTTTCCATGAACATATTCTAAAACCAGATAAGATCTCTCATCTATAGAGAAAAAATCGAAAATTTGAGGGATTGCCACATGATTAAGAGTAACCAAAATATTTGCTTCACGTTCAAAATTCTGAATAATGGTTTCCCTTACCAAAGGATCAGGTGCATTATTGATCATTTCCTTAACAGCGACTAATTTGATCACGTTAGGAAAATGTAGATCCCTGGCACGATAAACGGAACCCATTCCTCCGACACCAATAACATCCTGGATTTGGTATCGTTTGAAAAGAACGATTCCCGATTCCAATTGTTTTACAGCATTTGAAGATGATGAATTGAAACTGGAAGTAATTCGACGTGTTTCCAGTTTTCCCTCCTAAAAAAAACCTGATTTTAATATGAAAATGATTATAAACATCAACCTTTGGAAATGCAACCAATATATTAACACTCAAATCTTTACCATTCGATGTTCGACAAAACACTCCCAGAATAAGATATCTGTTACTTTTATTTGACATCGAATAATTCTAATTAGATCGATATTATTCTTTTCGGGTAAATATAAGAGACAATCTTCAAAAAAATTGATTTTGGATTTCAAAAAAAATGAGTGAATTCAAAGAAGAACAAATTCGTCCTCACCCTTATGAAATTGAAACTTATTATGATTTCTGGAATAAAAATGTAATCTGTTATCGTTTTGCTCTACAATCATCACAATTGCATAAAGCTCGTAAATATTGCCATGTATAAATACCATAATGGTGGCCATCTGCCCACATGATGGATAGCCCATAACTTCCCACCATTTCTACCTTATCAATATCTGTCATGGTTGAATTTGGAAGTTCACGTTCAAAGACACTTGAGTCGGGTTCCGGTTTCATATTTTCATGCCCACCCCTGCAGGTCGCACACGGACATGCTGCTCTTAATAAACCAAAACTAATTGGGGTTTTGTGATCGTCATTCCAATCAATATATAAAAATCTTTCCTTTTTATCTGCTTTGATTTTTATTGGTGACAATTTGTAATCCTGCATTGAATCCTCTCTAAGGTACCGTTACTTTTTGTAAATATTCATCAACTGACCAACCATTTCTGGTCTTATCGTATGGCGCTTCAAGATACCACCAGATAAATCCATCTGCTTCAACTGGGCCATCTATTACTTCAAATACTTCTGCATCCAACCCAATAAAATTTACGCTGAAAGATCTACCAGGTTCAGATCTTAGCCTCAAACCTTCACCGGACGTACCTGTAATCTGAACAAACTCACCCAATTGGAACTTGTAATTATTTACAATAGTTTCAGTTATTTCAACAGTCGGTGTCGGCACAATAGTTAATCCGACAACTGGAGTTGATGTAGATGCCGGAATGACAGTAATTAACGCAATATTATCAACTGTATTTTGCTGATTTGGAAGAAATATCAATAAAGTAAAAACAGCAAAAAGAACAAGAATTGTTATGATAAATCCAATAATGAGTGGAAGCCAATTTCTCTTCATGAAAATTTCCTAAAATAATTTCAATATATAAATTTTCGTTAGAAGTTTAGATTTTCTAACCTCTATTCATTTTAATCGATTTTTAAAAAGGACTTTACCCCTATGTTATAATCGCTACAAATAATATGACAGAAAACCTTAATCCAGCGATACCAATCCTTGCGAATAGATATCAATTACTCCAGACATTAGGATCCGGAGGGATGGCAGTCGTTTACCGTGCAAAGGATTTAAATCTAGAAAGATATGTAGCGGTAAAAATATTACGCCCAGATTTTTCTAAAGATGAAGGGTTTCGAAAACGGTTTCATCAAGAAGCAAAAGCTGCCGCTAACCTTTCACATCCAAATATTGTTACAGTTCATGATTTTGGTTTGGACGGAGAACGCTTGTTTATTATCATGGAATATGTTCCTGGAACAAACTTAAAATCCATGATTCGTGAACAGCAAGTTATTCATACAGATAAAGCACTAGATTTATTAATTCAAGCAGCCCAGGGCATTGGTTATGCACATAGAGCAGGGTTAATCCATTGTGATATCAAACCACACAACATGCTGGTTGCTCCTGACGGGCGATTAAAAGTCACAGACTTTGGTATTGCGCGAGCATTAACAACCATACTGCCTGATGAAAAAAATGCCTATGTTTGGGGTTCCCCTCAGTACCTTTCGCCAGAACAGGCAGAGGGACTTCCACCATCTCCGGCATCTGATGTGTATTCATTGGGAATTGTTCTTTATGAAATGGTTACAGGAAAATTACCATTTTTCTCAAAAGATGCAACCGAATTAACTCGGATGCATAAAGAAGTCGTACCGATTTCTACACGAAATTTTAATCCTGATGTTCCGCTCACACTTGATCAAATTATTCTAAAGGTTCTCTCAAAAGAACCAACAAGCCGTTATCGAACAGCAGATCAATTTGGAAGAGTGTTGGAAAATTTAAGAGATTCCTATAAAATCAACAATCAAAATATCCAATCTACACTATCTCTTGAATCATCTTCAGGTGATCAAAAATTGAAATTTGGTGTACCCTCTTCAAAAATAGAGACAAAACAATCAGGAACATTTGATTGGAAAACAGCATTATTAGCATTATTAGCATTTCTTTTAGCTGGTGGACTTATACCATTCTTGCTTTACATTTGGTTTTCATTAAATTCGGGCAGGTAATTAGCGATGATTATATC
>JACZIY010000018.1 GCA_014860845.1 Anaerolineaceae bacterium | reverse complement strand
CGGTGGCGAACGACAACGGGTTGCCCTGGCACGTGCGTTAGCGCCTGAACCCGCCTTGCTCTTGATGGACGAACCATTCAGCAGTCTGGATGCGCACCTGCGCCTGGAAGTTCGCGAACAGATTCGCAATATTCTCAAAGCCTCTCAATCAACTGTTATTTTTGTCACCCATGATCAGGAAGAGGCTCTTTTTATGGGAGACCGGTTGGTAGTATTCAATCAGGGAAAAATGGAACAAATCGGGTTCCCTGAAACCATTTTCCATGATAGCGGAAGCCGTTTTGTGGCAGCCTTCATGGGAGACAGCGATTTTGTGCGTGGAAAATCAATTCCTACCGGTTTTCAAACAGAATTAGGTTTACTGGAGCAGCAAAATGATTATTCTACAGGTTCTGATGTAGATATCGCCATCCGTGCTGATGATATAGACTTTCAATTAAATAAACAAGGCAATGGAAGAATTATCAACCGCTTCTTTCGGGGAGCATTTAATTTCTATCGGGTTGAACTGGATTCAGGTGCGATCGTGCATGTGTTTAAATTGCATACCGAAATTTATCAGCCAGGTGAACGGGTATTAACTTACTTCAATGCAGGGCATCCCCTCAAGATATTTGCGCGATAGAATTATATCTCTCATCAGAACGCGATAACTTCAAAGCCACTGGCTGTATAATCAGGTTATCCATTATCATCGGAGGTTGGTATGTCACGTCGTAAACCAGGTATTTCAACCATAGTCACACATCACGCTGAGGAATCCAATGACCTGGGAGCACACATTTCCCCCATTTACCAAACCTCTGCCTTTCGTTTTCCGGATGTGGAAACAGGCGCATCCATTTTTCAAAATCAACACCCCGGATATTATTACACCCGCATTGAAAATCCCAATCAACGGCAGGTCGTCAGCAAGATATCAGCACTGGAAGCCATCGATCTGCGATCGGATGCAATCTCAGAAACAGGAACACCGCTCGATGGGCATTTATTCTCATCCGGGATGGCAGCTGTCACGGCTGCGGTGCTGGGCTGCCTGAAAAGCGGTGACAAACTGATTGCCCACCAGAATCTATACGGGGCAACCTTCTCCTTGCTCCATCATTTAGCTGATGAAAACAAAATTCAGATCATCTGGTTAAAATCTGGTGCTGTCTCCGAATGGGAGCAGGCATTTCAGGCTCATCCAGATGCCAAACTTGCTTATGCTGAAACACCCACCAATCCGAACCTTTCCCTGGTTGATTTGCAGGCAGTTGCTCAAATTGCGCATCAAAACGATGCCTGGCTATTGGTCGATAACACTTTTGCCAGTCCCTATTGTCAGCGTCCATTCAATCTGGGAGCCGATATCGTGCTGCATTCCACCACAAAATATCTGTGTGGCCATGGCACCGTCATTGGTGGCATTGTTCTGAGTAGACACCTGGAATGGGTTAAAGAAAGACTTTGGAATCAACTCAAACTGTATGGTGGTTCTCCATCCCCCTTCGATGCCTGGTTAACACATCTGGGTTTAAAAACCTATGAATTGAGGATGGCTCGTCATTGTGAAAATGCCAGTATCATCGCCCGTTGGCTGCTGGAACATCCGAAAATCGGACAGGTATTTTA
>JACZIY010000152.1 GCA_014860845.1 Anaerolineaceae bacterium | reverse complement strand
ACAACCAATATTAATGAAAATGGTGGCTTTGATTTATCTTTTACGATCCCAGAAAGAGTCAATCTTGGATCGGCCAATATACAATTCACTGTAAGTGGTTATTCTGCCAGTGTCGATAATAGAGACTTCTATCATAGTTTTCAAATCCAGGAATTCAGAAGACCAGAATTTGAAGTCCTTGCTAGAAATGAAACAGTGGGACCCTATTATGCAGATGGAACCGCTATCGTCGCCGTAGAAGCAGCTTATTATGCTGGAGGAGCATTACCAAATGCTGATGTAACCTGGAATGTACGCACCACCCCAACCAATTATCAACCACCGAATTGGTCCGATTTCTCTTTCGGGATATGGGAACCCTGGTGGTCGCGATATCGAATGGATTACTCCATGGGATATGAATGGGAATTTGAATCCAGCGATCCTGGTCAAACATTTACCGGAAAAACCGATGCCAGTGGGAATCATTATCTCCAAATGGATTTTGAAGCCAAAGAAGAAACCAGACCACAAAGCATTGTGGCTGAAGCTGTCGTGATGGATGTCAACCGGCAAGCATGGGCTGGATCCACAACGCTAATGGTTCACCCTGCTGATCTATATGTTGGGTTGCGAAGTGAGGAATATTTTGTTGAGAAAAACGAACCCTTGAAAATCGACCTGATTGTGACCGATTTGGATGGCAATGCCGTCTCGGACCAATCCATTGAAGTAACTGCTGGAAGAATCGTTTGGAAATATCAAAAAGGTGAATGGGTAGAAATCTTTGAAAACATTCAAACCTGTCAGGTAAATTCAAAAGATGAACCCGTTCAATGTAGTTTTGAGACACCATTGGGGGGCAAATACCAAATCAAAGCAACAGTTACCGATGAAAAAGGTAGAAAAAATTACAGCCAGTTTGATCGCTGGGTCAGTGGTGGGGATCTACCACCATCCCGGGACATTGAACAAGAACAGATCACATTGATTCCTGATAAAGAAAATTATCAACCAGGTGATACAGCGAACATCCTGATTCAATCACCCTTCTATCCTGCGGAAGGTTTACTGACTGTCAGCAGAAGCGGAATACTTTATTCTGAACCCTTCATAATGGAGGAATCAACGTTCACCTTAGAAATTCCTATCAAAGAATCACAGATTCCGAACATCAATATCCAGGTGGATTTAAATGGCACTTCACCGAGATTAGATGATCAGGGAGAAAAGCTTGAAAATATTCCGCCCAGACCAGCGTTTGCCACAGGATCTTTAAATCTGGACATTCCACCTACCAGCCGCACCCTTGTCGTTGGTATTGATCCTGAACAATCATTATTAGCTCCGGGAGAACGTTCGAAAATTGGAATTACCGTCAATGATCAAAATGGACTGCCGATTCCGAATGCAGAAGTGGCATTGGTTGTTGTTGATGAAGCCATCCTGGCTTTAAAACAATATAAATTAATAGATCCTATATCCGTGTTTTATTCACAGAGATATTCGGATGTTTCCAGCACGTACACACGAGCCAATATTCTTCTTGTCGACCCCAGCACACTGGCCAGTGATCTTCCTCAGGCGATGGCGACTCAGACAATAAACAAATCCGTTACCGATGGAATGGCGATGGACCAGGGTCGTGGAGGAGGAATGGAAGAACCAGCCATGGCAGCCGCTCCAATGATGGAATCTGCTGAGAGTGAAAGTTCATCGTCTGAATCAGCAATTACAGTCCGCGCAGATTTCAATCCCTTGGCTATTTTTTCACCCGAAGAGACAACGAACGCTGAAGGTAAAGTCACAGTTCAATATAAACTCCCTGATAATCTGACACGTTATCGTATCATGGTCGTAGCTGCTGACCCTGGTGGAAAAATGTTTGGCAGTAGTGAAGCAAATATCACCGCCCGATTACCCTTGATGATAAGACCTTCCATGTCAAGATTCCTGAATTTTGGGGATCAGTTTGAGATCCCTGTTGTACTCCAAAACCAGACGGATGAAGAATTGATCACTGAAGTCGTCGTTGAAGGTAGTAACCTTGAATTAACGGAAGGTCAGGGAATGCGTGTGACGGTTCCAGCCAATAATCGTATTGAAATCCGTTTTCCTGGTAAAACAATCATGGCTGGTGATGCGTTCTTACAGGTTGCTGCTGTTTCCGGCTCTGTATCGGATGCAGCACAAATTTCACTCCCGGTTTATACTCCTTCCACCACAGAAGCATTTGCGACTTATGGCTTCCTGGATGATGAGGGAGCCATAGCTCAACCGATTTTATCCCCCGAAGATGTTTATCCTCAGTTTGGTGGATTGGAAATAACAACTTCTTCCACTGCATTGCATAGCCTCTCAGACGCAGTCTTATATTTGATGGACTATCCTTTCAATAGTAGTGCCCAAATGGCATCAAGAATATTAGCGATCGCTGCCCTAAAAGATGTTCTCTCCGCTTTTAATGCGGAAGGTCTTCCTTCTCCTGTGGAAATGGAAAAATCTATCCAGATGGATTTAGAAGGTTTATCCAAATTGCAAAATTGGGATGGGGGATTCCCTTACTGGTCAAAGGGGTATGAATCAATTCCTTTCCATACAGTGCATGTTGCCCATGCATTACAACGGGCGAAAGAGATGGGATTCGACGTAAACGATCAGGTGTGGGGAAATGTACTTCCTTATCTCCAGAACATCGAACAATACTATCCTTCATGGTACAGCTTAAAAGCCAAACAGACGATCAGCGCTTATGCTCTATATGTTCGGATGCGTATGGATGACCTTGATGCGAAGAAAGCCAAAGCATTGGTTGATGATCAAGGAATTGAAACATTGTCCTTGGATGCGATTGCCTGGATCTGGCAAGTTTTGCTTCGAGACTCCCAATATGAAAGCACTGTTCAAGCAATTCGCAGACATGTTGGAAACCTGGTAGTTGAAACAGCTGGTGCTGCTAATTTCTTCAATAGTTATGCAGATGATGATTACGTATTACTCCACTCCAATCGCCGTACAGACGCCCTGTTGTTGGATGCTATGATCTCAGATAACCCTGATTCAGATTTAATTCCAAAGATTGTTACCGGATTGCAGGCAAACCGTACGAAAGGTCGTTGGGATAATACACAGGAAAATGTTTTCGTGCTTTTAGCTATGGATAATTACTTTGACACCTATGAATCCGAAGAGCCGGAGTTCATCGCCAGAATCTGGTTAGGAGATACATATGCAGCCGAAAGCACTTTCAGTGGTTACTCTACTGATCGTTATCAGACCATGGTCCCCATGCAAAACTTAATTGATATCATTGGAGAAAATGATTCAGAGGATATTATCCTATCAAAAGATGGAAATGGAAGATTATATTATCGTTTGGGCCTCAAATATGCTCCTACTGATCTGCGATTGGACCCGCTTGAGATGGGATTTGTTGTTCAAAGAGTGTATGAAGGGGTAGATGATCCAAATGATGTATGGATGGATGAAGATGGGATCTGGCATATCAAAGCTGGTGTTCGTGTAAAAGTTAAACTTACGATGGTGGCAGATAACCGACGCTATCACGTCGCGCTGGTCGATCCTTTGCCAGCAGGATTGGAAATTATCAACCCCAATCTGGCTGTCAGCGAGAGTCTGCCTGTGAGTCCAAATGAAACCAAAAGTTTCTTTTACTGGTGGAATCAATGGTACCAACATCAAAACATGCGTGATTCGCGGGTCGAAGTATTTACCAGTCTATTGTGGGATGGTGTCTATGAGTATACTTACTTCGCTCGCGCAACCATGCCTGGCACCTTCATTGTGCCACCAGCTAAAGCGGAAGAAATGTATTCGCCCGAGGTATTTGGGCGTGGACAGAGTGATATCGTCATAGTGGAATAATTAAAAGACCTGACTTTTAGTCTGAAAGATTTCGAAATTTACATAATTAATACTATCAAGGGTGTGGCAGTCTCTCTGTTGAGAATTCGATTGCTTCGCCCTTGTATGTTGTATAGTCGAGTGTGTTATTTGGATCATCCTGGTTCGCCATTGATCTGCAATGTGAAGAATTATTATCAAAATAAATAATGCCATTATGTTTTCTTGATACAAATTATTGACATTATAATCTAATTAGATATTATTTATCATAATTATATTATTTGTTTTTGGGGATGCTTTGAACCAGCGAACAACAAAAGGTCGCTTGCCAATTCAAAAAAATTGGCGTGTTCGGTGGGGAGCAAACAGCGATACCGGCCCTGTATTTGGGCCGGTTTTTGTTTTGGAAAGGAGATGCCCTGGAATAATAATCAATATATCTCTTAGAAATTATTATTAACAAATAATCAGACCCTAATTAATTGGAGGATATAATGATTAGCAGACGAGACTTTCTCAAACTGAGCGGCGCGGGAGTGCTTTCCCTGTACGTCGCGTCGCACGGCAAGTTTGCGCTCAAGGCGCAAGCCCAAATCCCCGGTGGCACTTTGGATCCACTGTCAGTTCCAAAGTATATAACGCCTTTGCTCATCCCACCGGTTATGCCCAAGGCGGGGACGGTCAAACAAAATGGAGGCAAGAACGTTGACTACTACGAAATTTCCATGAAGCAGATCTCGCAGCAGGTCCTACCTGCCGGTCTTCCAGCGACAATCTTGTGGGCATATGGTCCTATAACGTCAGAAAGTAAGAAAGGCTTGCTTATCCACAACGCTCCATCACTTACGATCGAAGCGGACGTAAACAGACCTGTCCGCGTCAAGTGGATCAATGACTTGAAAGATTCCAACGGTAACTACCTGCCCCACCTGCTACCGGTGGATCCCACCCTGCATTGGG
>JACZIY010000151.1 GCA_014860845.1 Anaerolineaceae bacterium | reverse complement strand
GGAATATTAAAATTATCCTCATTGATAATAATTACTTCAGGATTTATCGGGTTCATTTAGTAATTCAACAGGTTGTGTTTTTAATTCAGGATATTTAATTCTTGGGTGATATGTGTTAATTAAAGTGTTGGAAAAAGAAGTCACAATAATGTTCAAATCTTTCATTGTCAAATCAGTGTCTTCTAATTGGCCTTCTTTTAGGCAGAAATCAATTACACCATGAATAATCTTTTCTAATTCTTCTCGGTTTGTAGGTTTATCAGCTCTGGCTCTTGCTTCCACACCATCTGCCAGCATTAACATTGCAGTTTCTTTTGATTGCGGGATGGGACCAGGATAACGAAAATCATTAACATCGACTAAATCGGCATTATTATTATTTGCTTCAATTGCTTTCACATAAAAATATTTGGTCATTAATGTACCATGATGTTCTCTTACAAAATCTGTGATTCTTGATGGAAGTCGGTATTTCTTCGAAAGCTCTACTCCATCCGGAATGTGTTGAATAATCGTGGCAGCACTTATATAGGGATCCAGATCATCATGAGAATTGAGATCGCTTGCGATTTGGTTTTCAATAAAAAACGATGGATTAGCAGCTTTACCAGCATCATGATATAAAGCACCAACTCTTGTCAATAATTGATCCGCTCCGATGTCTTTTGCAGCTTGCTCAGCTAAATTTGCAACTTGAAGAGAATGCTGATACGAACCAGGAGCGTTAGTTAAGATAAATTGAAGTAAGGGGTGATCTGGCCGGGAAATTTCCAGTAATTGAATAGCAGTCGTGATGCCCAGAATTTGGGCGACAAAGAATTGCATCAAAAGACCTAAACTGGCTGATGCCATGCCATTGAATAATGATGCGCCTGAAAGAGTAATCATTCCAATCAAATCAGTCGAACCATCCAATAATCGAATTGCTAAAATAACCCCAGCTGATAATATACCTGTGACAAATCCAGCGCTAAAGAATACAGAAATCCTTCTTCCCTGGCCCAGAATTAGACTTCCACATAAAGATGGAATTAAATAGAATGGCAATAAACTCTGAAAATCAAAGGCACCAAATGAAATGATTGAACCCAATGAGAGAGAAAGTACAAATGCAGCCTCAAAACCGAATAGAGTACCGATGGCAAAAGTAAAACCTGCAAAAGGAAAAATATAAGGTAATACTGTTCTGTTTGGAATTAAGAATTTTGCTGATAACAAAAATATTATAAAAGCAATTGAAATAATAAGAATTTCTTTAACTGAAAATGAGTTTGACCTTTGTTTACTGAAATACAATCCCAGGAAAAACATTTGAAGCAATATGAAAATTCCAGTTGCAAAATATTCCTGTTGTTTGTTGTCTGGTGAAATGAAATTGAATTTTTCTAATGCTTCATATGTTTGTTCTTCTATAATTTGTCCACGCCGAATAATGATTTCACCTGGGGAATATGATTTTTCGACAGGTTCAACCTGTTCAATTGCCAAATTAATCGCTTCATCTGTTAATTCTTTGCTGAACAATGAATTAGGAACCACAAAAGGTGAGACCAGATTTTCAATAATTTTCGAGTTATCTTCACTGAATGAAAAACTAATCAGAGTCGGTACTCTTTGCTTTGCTTCCTGTACCTGATAATCACGAATTGTCGCTCGAAAAACTTGTTCCAGTACTAAAATTGCTTCTCTTTGAATGGACACCCAGGTCTGTTCATCCAAATTTATGAGTTGGGTGGCAACTTCGCGAGAAATTTGTGTGTGGGTAAGGTTCGATATGTCATTAATCTTTTGATTGAGGTCTGAGTATGAATCATTCCTCACCAAAGTAATAAAATCAATCGATTTTCTGAGCCTGTCAATTTGTTGTCTAGAAATAGCAGGATCGATATTTAAATAAACCGGTGTAACAGAATTTTTAATTGTAGTGAGTTTTTGTTCTGTCAAATAATCAGAAGTGTAGGTTAAATTTCTGGGTGCTTGAAAATCCTGAGTTGCAACGCTTCCTACCGATAATTCAAATGCTGTTGGCCGAGAAGAAATAGGCAAAATAATCGCCCCAAAGGCAATTATTCCTGTGAGGATTAAGATAAGTATTTTGAAAAATGAATTTTCTCTTTTCTTAAATTTCTTTTCTAAAGAATTTATCATGCTAATTTTGTAATAATTCTTTCACTATCTGGCTAACTTGATTACCTGGAGCTCTTCCTGCAATTTTTGGTAATGCAATTTTCATCACTTTTCCCATATCTGCAGGTGTTTGTGCTCCAACTTCTGCAATACATTCTTTTACAATCAAAGTGATTTCTTCTGTAGATAACCCTTCTGGTAAGAAGGCATTGAGGATTTTGATATCATTTTGCGCCTCTTGGATTAAATCCTGACGATTATTTAACTCTGCTCCTTCTATAACCTCGTGTCTACTTTTTATTTCCTTGTGCAGAATAGAGATTACCTCTTCATCAGTTAAAAATTTTCTATTATCGATCTCATTATTTTTGATGCTGGATATGACCATGCGAATAACTCGCTTTGAATCAGTATTTGATTCTTTCATTGATACTTTCAGCGCTTCTGATAATTGATCTTTTAAACTCATGTCATACCTCGTTAATTTACAGAATTTATCGCAATTTTATCCCTTAATTGTTCAAAAGTTGCTTCTCCAATTCCAGGGACATTAAGTATATCTTCTATTGTATCAAAATAGCCATAGGATTCTCTATACATAACAATCTCCTTGGCTTTCGTTTCTCCAATACCTGGTAGGAGCATCAACTCTTCAATATCTGCCTCATTGATATTAATTTTTTCTGAATCGCTGATCGTGATCGCATTTATTCTTTCAGCTGATTTGTTCGATGTGATTTGGATATGCTGACCGTCATATAATTTGGAAGCCATGTTAAGATCAGACTCTGGAGGAATTATTATTTTTGAGAGAATTACTAAATCCTCCAAACGACTATCAACTGGAAGTTGATAAACACCAGGATTTTCTATGTCCCCAGATAAATATACTTTGACTGGTAGAGGTGTAGGAGCAGGTACAACTGTTATCGATAATCCCGTATCCTTTGTATTTAATAAAAGAATTACTCCAGCGATTAATACCCCAGTGAGTATCGATAATAGATACCAAAAAAAATTCGAACCTTTCATAAAATAAGTATATTTTCAGGTTCGAATGTGTCAAGTTGGTTGTCGATTAGATTATTTGAGAAAATCAAACACTCATATTGTATCGTTTTCTAATTGATACATCGCAGTAAAAGCTGCTATGCTCACTTCCAATATTTTTTCATCTGGTTCGTTTGTGGTTAATTTTTGTAACCACAATCCTGGTTTAGCAAATAAAGAAATGATGGGGTTTTCCAAATGGTCAGCGGTAAACCGAATATATTCATAAGCAATCATCGCAATAAGAGGTATTAATACCAATCTCGAAGTGATTAATAGCAACCATCCGAGATCTCCGAGAAAGGTAAATATAATCACAGAAAATAGAACGACATAAAGGATGAAAGCCGTTCCACATCTTGGATGTTGCAAAGAATATTGCTTAACCAATTCTGGTTTTAGCTCAACTTTCGCTTCGAAAGCGTTGATAGTTTTATGTTCTGCACCATGGTAGGAAAATACTCTTTTAATGTCTGCCATTTTTCCGATACCCCAGATATAGAGGATCACAAAAACCAGACGAATTAAACCTTCAATTAGATTCTGAATAACATTTGAGAAGCCCAACCATTGTTCAAGAGCTTTACCTAATAATGCAGGTGTGAGGAAGAATAAACCCATCGCAACGGCTAAAGAAATAATTAATGTCATATATAACGCAGGCCCTTCAATTTTTTCCTTTTCGTCCTCGGTCTGATAATTCGCAGATTTGGTTAAATATTTCGTTCCTAAGCCTAATGCATCCCAGAGAATAATTAAACCACGTAAAAATAGCACTTTTCTAAGCGGGCTCTGGTAGATTTTCCCTAATTCTTCTGTTTCTACGATTATTTCCCCGTCAGGTTTACGGTAAGCTGCAGCCAAATATTTGCTTCCGCGCATCAAAACGCCCTCAATCAAGGCCTGACCACCATAGGTTGGCATTCTAAGTTTTTCAGTTTTCATTCTAAACCTGCATAATTAAAGAAAAAGTGAATTAAGGAAAGTATTCCATTTTTCCATGTTGGCAAATGAAGACTTTCGTTAGGCGAGTGAATTTTATCTTCTGGTAACCCAAATCCAGTCAGTACCGAGTCTTTTTCCAGAATTCTTTGCATGGCAGCAACGACTGGTATTGAACCACCTTCGCGCTTAAAGAGTGGCGCACTTCCCCATTCGGTTTCAAGGGCTTTTGTCAGGGCAATGACCCCAGGATTACTTGTATCAGAAGTTGATGCCCAACCACCAGCAAATTGCTTTAAATCCCATTTAACGGTCTGAGGGATATTTATTTCAATAAAATTTTTCAATTGTTTATAAATTATATCTGGATCCTGGTTAGGAACAGTTCGCATTGAAATCTTTGCCATTGCTGATGAAGGAATAATTGTTTTTGAACCTTCCCCGATAAATCCAGAAAGCATCCCACTAATCTCGAGGGTTGGGCGAGAACCCAGTCTTTCTATCGGGTTATAACCTCTTTCCCCCCACAAAGCAGGCGCACCTGTCTGACGTTTTAAATCTTCTTCAGAAATGGGCAACCTTGAAAGTTGTTCTCTTTCCTCATCAGACATTGGGATTACATCATCATAAAACCCTGGAAGAGTGACTTTCCAATCCTCATCATGCATTTTGGTTATTAATTCAGATAAAACAATTGCAGGATTGTGAATGATCCCCCCAAACATTCCTGAATGGAGATCATGATCTGGACCATAAACATTCAATTCGAAATATGTCAGCCCACGCAATCCATAAACGATTGTTGGATGTTCGGGAGAAATCATACCAGCATCCGGATTTAATATAACATCGCACCTTAACAAATCTTTATTGGTAGCCAAAAAATCAGCTAAATTTGGAGAACCTATCTCTTCTTCACCTTCGATGATAAATTTAAAATTTACTGGAATTTGACCTGTTGAATTAATTGAATGATATGCGGCAAGACAGGCGATAATTTGGCCTTTCATATCAGACGCACCGCGGCCAAATAACCGGTCATTTCTTATCTTGGGTGTAAATGGATCAGTTTGCCATAGTTCTATTGGATCGGAAGGCTGAACATCATAATGACCATAGATCAACACAGTTAATGCATTTTTGTTTTCAGATTTTTTTTCAGCAAACACTACAGGATGGCCCTTGGTCTCTAAAATCTGTACTTCATTAATTCCAAATTGGTTTAGAATTTCTTTGATAAAATTTGCTGCTTCCAACATATTCGGTTTGCGAATTGGATCTGTTGAAATAGAAGGAATTTTAATAAAATCTTGTAAAATTCCTTGATAGAAATCATAATTTTTCTTACTATACTCGAGAGCATCAGATCTTGATGACATTTTAACCACTCCTATGAATAAATTCGAACCTGATTATAAAGTAAATTTCTTATAAAGGTAAATCAAATAATCACAATAGATTAGACAAATAAAATTAACGACACAGGAGCGACGAATGATTATAACCAACGGAAAAATTATTACCTGGACAAAACCAAATGAAATTATTGAAGATAAATCAATTTTGATTCAAGGGAATGTGATTAAAAAAATAGATTCATTTGACAATTTGTTGCAAGAAAATCCAGATGATGAGATTTTGGATGCAAAAGGTCAATATGTGATGCCCGGATTAATTTGTGCGCATACGCACTTTTATGGGGCATATTCCCGAGGTTTAGCGATACCTGGTGATCCTCCTTCAGCTTTTCCAGAAATTTTGAGTAATCTTTGGTGGGCTTTGGATAAGGCTTTGGACGAAGAAAGTGTCGCGTCATCTGCCTGGGTTTGTATCATTGATGCGATCAAACACGGAAACACCAGTTTATTTGACCATCACGCATCTCCCAATGCAATTTCCAATTCATTGGATGTCATTGCTGATGTTGTGGATCAATCCGGAATAAGAGCATCTTTGTGTTATGAAGTAACAGACCGGGACGGTTATGAGAAGGCAAGAGAGGGCATAAATGAAAATGTCAGGTTTATAAAGAGAATCAACATTGGTGACAATTTGAATGGTAGATTAGCTGCAACATTTGGATTGCATGCCAGTCTGACACTATCGGACAAAACTCTTGAATTAAGTCAAAGTAATACCCCTTCCGGGACAGGTTTTCATATTCATGTTGCTGAACACCCTGTTGACGAATACGACAGTGTAAAAAAATCAGGAATGCGTGTAGTAGACCGATTATTGAAAAAAAACATATTGAATGAGAAATCAATCGTAGCTCATGCAGTTCATGTTGATGCAAAAGAAGTCAATATCCTGGCAGAAACAAAAACCTGGGTCACACATCAACCACGATCAAATATGAATAATGCAGTGGGTATTGGAAATATTGAATCGATGATGCGAGCTGGCGTAAAAGTTTGTCTCGGAAATGATGGGTTCTCCAATACAATGTGGGACGAATGGAAAACTGCATACCTTGTTCATAAATTGGTAAATCTTGATCCAAGAAGAATGGGGGGATTTGATGTTGTTGAAATGGCAATTTATCAAAATTCAGCTTTAGCTTCTCAACAATTTAATTTACCAATCGGTTCGCTTGTTCCGGGAGCACAAGCTGACATAATTTTTGTCGATTACCTCCCATTCACCGAAATTCACCCAGGTAATTTACCATGGCATATTTTGTTTGGCATGCATCATAGTATGATTACCATGACCATGGTGGCAGGCAAAATCCTTATGAAGAATAAGCAACTGGTTAACATCGATGAGAATAAAATATATAGTGAAGCATATCGAATACATAAAATGGTTTGGGATCGATACAACAATCAATTTAATTAACATTAAAGGATGGACTATATGAAAATTGCAATTTTAGGTGGTACAGGAAAAGAAGGAATGGGGATTGGTTATCGATGGGCGAAAGCTGGTCACGAAATTACGATCGGATCGAGACAAGAAAGTAAAGCACTGGATGCAGCTGTAAAACTACAAGAAATGCTAGGAAATAAAATAAAAATTGCAGGTAAGGAGAATTTAGAAGCTGCAAAAGATGCTGAATTACTTGTGTTAACGGTACCTTTCAATGCACACAAAACAATGTGTGAATACATAAAAGAAGCAAGCCAGGGCAAGATTGTCATAGATGTTACTGTACCGCTGGTGCCACCTAAAGTTACAAAAGTGCAGATGCCACCTGCTGGAAGTGCGACATTGGAAGCAAAAGAAATATTAGGAGAAAACACCAGTGTTGTGGCCGCTTTTCAGAACATTTCATATGAGCACCTGGTGGAAGATGGTGAAGTAGCCTGTGATGTTTTGGTAACAGGTGACAGCAAAGCTTCTCGAGAAGCTGTTATTAAGCTTGTTAACGAAGCCGGGCTAGTTGGTATCGATGCAGGTCCCATCGAAAATTCTGTTGTGGTTGAAGGTCTGACATCCATATTAATTGGTATCAATAAACAATTTGGAATTCATGATGCTGGCATAAAAATAACTGGAATTTCGTAAATGAATTTATTAGTTTCTGCGTTCGAAAAATTTCCGGAAGTAGAAATTTCTTCTTTTCTACCTGAAACAATTTTAATTTCTGCGAAAGAAAACAATTGGATATGGGAAGATGGAGATATTTTAGTTGTTGCCCAAAAGGTTGTATCAAAATCTGAAAATCGTCTTGTCAATTTAGTGGATGTAAAACCAGGAAGTCTAGCTTTGAAATATGCTAAATCTACTGGGAAAGATCCAAGATTAGTTGAACTCATTTTACAAGAATCAACTAAGGTCATTCGTACAAGAAATGGATTAATGATTGTTCAACACAATTTAGGATTTATTTGCGCGAATGCTGGTATTGATCACTCAAATGTCAAAGGACTAGATGAAAACCCGGAAAGTTGGGTTCTTTTATTACCTCAAGACCCGGACAAATCAGCTACTATTATTCGCAACTTCATTAAGAATGAAACAGGGAAAAATGTTGGAGTTCTCATCATAGATTCCCATGGTCGACCCTGGCGAAAAGGAATTGTTGGCGTGGCTATTGGTGTAAGCGGTGTACCAGCTCTAATCGACAGAAGGGGGTATAAAGATAGATTTGGATATCAATTACGAGTTACGGAGATTGGAGCAGCGGACGAATTAGCAGCAACTGCTTCGATCTTAATGGGTCAGGCCGATGAAGGACGCCCGGTAGTTGTAATTCGCGGGTTTCCATATCCCTCAAGAGAAAGTTATACAAATGAATTGTTTCGAAGTGAAAATGATGATTTATTTAGATAGAAATATTATTGTATTACTGTATAATTAAG
>JACZIY010000017.1 GCA_014860845.1 Anaerolineaceae bacterium | reverse complement strand
AAACTGGCCAGTATTATTGTGTTAGGTTCCTCAGAAAGCATAACAAAAGTGAACCTGGAAAAGCAATTATTCAGCAAAACCAGGAAGGTGCTGTAAAGAATTGAAGAATAACAAGAAGAATCCTACTCCAAAAACCAATCCAATCACAGGGGCAGCAATTATAGCTCTACTCCTCATAATGGTTTTTGTCCAGCGCACGAATCTGGAATGGTTAAAGAATTGGTGGGCTTTACTCTTTTTGATACCTGCCATCGCCTCCATTAATAATTCCTACACTGAGATTCAGAATAAAAATGGGTTCACTTTTTCGCTGGCGAGCAATATTGTTGGAATAATATTTCCATTCGCGGTTTGTGTGATTCTGTTGCTGGGTCTGAATTGGAATATTATTCTACCGATCGTCATTATATTGTCGGGATTGTCCATGTTGGTGATTGGTTTTGTTAATCAAGAGGAAGGTTCTGGCAAGATTATTCGAGCGCTGCAACCATGGTTTTTTTCCTGGGGAGCTGCAGTAATGCTTGTTGGTGTCATAACAATGCTATCCAATTTACAAACCACTCCAGATGAATTAGCCATTTACACCTGGTTTGGAATTGCCTTATTCGTAGCATCCTTAGGGGGTCTGGTATCAGCATGGATTGAGTTCCGCAAACACGGAAAACCAACTCTGGTTGTCTTGGCTCACTTGTTGGTATCGTTGGTCATATCCATTCCAGGCTTTTTGACGATTTTCAGGTAATTATTAATACCATTTTTTTAAAATTAACTCCTAATAATTGATAAAGTTCAACGGTTTTTCTTGAAGCACTTTGGGTTCAAAAGGTGCTGGCTTTAGCGCCACAGCAAAAATCAATCGCAAAGATTGGGCACTAACCTGGAACCAATCGTTTGAAACCAATGGTGTGTTGGTAGGTGCTGAATTAGCTATCAACATTGAAATTGAACAGATTAAACAAGTATCCTAAAGAAAATTTTAATGAGTGGTTGTCTGGAAGATCCTGCAACCACTTACTTGTTTTAATGGGGTAAAACCCTTCCAATAATTACATGTGCAACTTTTCATCGGAAATGGCGTATATTGTATATGAAAAAATAGAGATTTATCTCAACCCATCCAGAAATGAGGATTTATGCCACAGGATCAATTTTTAACCAAATATTTTACAATTTTTGCAAAACCAAAAATGTATTTAACACTCTTGTATCTTTTTCTAGCGTTTCCCCTTGGTTTGGCATATTTTGTTTTGTTGGTAGTTGGCTTTTCTCTAGGATTTTCTTTGATAATCATTTGGGTTGGTTTGATAATTCTGGCATTGCTTTTTCCTACCATCTGGTTGCTGATCTCATTTGAAAGATTACAAACGACCCATCTTTTAGGGATGCCAATTCCTATAACTGCACCTGCGACCAGTGAAAACACCTCGCTCTGGCAAAAATTAAAATCGTTTTTGACTGACCCGGCTACCTGGAAAGGTGTGTTATTCATCCTCTTGAAATTCCCGATTGGAATTTTCTCATTTGTTGTACTCGTAACAGGATTTGCGGTCTTGTTTTCAATGATATTTTCACCAGTCATAATAACCTGGAATCCTATCCTCTTTGGTTTTTGGAAAGTTGATACCATCAGCGAAGCAATGGGATTATGTATATTAGGTCTGATGGCGTTACCAGGCTTGTTTCATTTTTATTACTTTTTGGGGCAGTCCATCGGAAAATTATCTGCAGTATTATTAAAACCAAAGGATTAAATTTTTTTAAACCTTTCAACTAAACAATTGAATTTTATTGTCAATCTAAAGGAGTAAGTAGATGGAAAAAAAGAAATCAAGCTTTGCATGGGGAATCATCCTGATTCTATTTGGTGCACTATTATTGGCAAACCAACTGGTTCCAGGTTTGAAATTATTATTTGATTGGCCCTGGGTTGTAATGGGTGTTGGAGTCGTATTTATCTTACTGGCGATCTTCACGCAAACAGGTGGATTAGCCATCCCTGGCTGCATTGTAGGTGGGATCGGTGCTATTCTGTTTTATCAGAATCTGACAGGAAATTGGGAAACGTGGGCATTTGCCTGGTCGTTAATTCCAGGGTTCGTTGGTGTGGGAATTGCACTGGCATCGCTAATTTCTCCAAAGGAAAATCCGGATGGACTCTCCGCCAGCCTAATAATGATCTCGATAAGTTTGATCTTATTCTTTATCTTTGGTGGCGCAAAATTCTTTGGGGTCGATTCATTCATACTTTGGCCAATCGTCATCATCGCACTGGGTTTGTTCTTATTGGTCAAAGGCTTCTTGAAGAAATAGTCATAAATTAATGACCAAGGGGTTGATCTGGATTAATAGTGCGCTTCCATCCAATTTAATGCTGCCTGAATATCTGGATCAATCCCCAAAATATAATCCTCAATTGTCCATTTGACGTCAATATCGGGCGAATATCCCAGTCCTTCCACCAACCTGCCATCTGGACGGTAGAATGCAGCAGTGGAATACCTCACTTTTCCACCTGGCATGGTGAATTGAATGGGATTTCCTGTAGATCCTCCAGTAACTCGGCCAACCGACATAGCCCTTCCGCTATCAATTAACGCTCCAACCA
The DNA here is from genome assembly GCA_014860845.1 of Anaerolineaceae bacterium. The sequence continues at coordinate 423 of JACZIY010000017.1, read as the reverse complement.
ACCATTCAGCGCTACTCATTACGGGATAGTCAGTTAATACGACCAGTTTACCTTGATAAATATTTCCCCTCGGTTTGACAGAGTAATCAACCGATTTTCTCCACGCAAATTTATAAAGTCGCTTTCGAAATTCATCATGCCCATAAGTAAAGTTATCATCCAGAAATCTACCCGCTATCTTCTCAGCGATCCTGGAATCTCCGCCACCATTTTGTCGTAAATCCAGGATGATTCCTTGCAAATCCATAAGCTCGTTCAAAGCATGGTCAAATTCACTCACGATATCATCATTATTGTTCCATAAACGGTCAATTCGAATATATCCAATCTCATCATTTATCTGTTTCCAGGTTACAGATTTTGTTTTTTGAACATTAAAATTTGAAATCCATCCAGATGGTGCACTCAGTTGTTTAATTTTTA
>JACZIY010000016.1 GCA_014860845.1 Anaerolineaceae bacterium | reverse complement strand
GCTTCGCAATTGGCTGATACGCACATGTAGACGGCGCCTGGCTGTTTCAAAGGAATCATCGGGCCAGAGGATCTCAATCAACTGCTCGCTGGTTACCACTTTTCCTCTATTAGCGATCAGAATCTTACCAATGGTCTGAGTCTGCTGGGATTGCCAATCCTGGGCACTCAACACACGGCCATCGATGATCATTTCAAAGTAGCCAAACAGATGGATACGGAGGGATTTTGTCATTAGGCTTTGTTTTGCTCTTTTGTGGTCTGCGATTGCCAGAGGGGTTTCCCAAACCTATAGACTATTATAGAGCAAAATTAAGATTGAATCCAAATTTTTTGAATTATTTTTCACCGAATATCGGTCACTGTAGTGATAAAGCGTTGCATATCAAAATAGCTTTTTATCTCACGCCGGCTGAAGTAAAACAACTTTGATTGGGTCTGAATGGTATAACTTCCCAAACCAGCCCCAGAGGTGTACCCACAACCAAAGGCTATATTCATCGCTCGATCATTTTCGATACCGTATGGATAGGCAAAACTATTGATCGGGATATTTAACAACTCCATCAGTTGATTCTTTGAACCACAGATTTCATCGGTTCTGTCTGGCGTAGTATTCAAATTGGCATGCGTTCTGGAATGAGAACCAAATTCCCAACCCGCACTACTTAATTCCTGGATTTCATTCTCGGTAAAATTCCCATAATCCCCGATTGCTTCTGAAATTAAGTACATGGTAGCGGTGAAACCCATCTCTTGTAAGATTGGATAAGCATTATTGTAAATATCTTCATTGCCATCATCAAAGGTGATAATAATTGGTTTGATAGGTAATACTTTTCCGTCATGAATGGTGTCAACCATGTCCTGCACTGATATGGTTTGATAACCATTTTCTTTCAACCATTGCATTTGGCTTCTAAATTGATCCACCGTGACTGTGTATTCTGTTCCCGAAGAATTATTCACCAAGACATGATGATAGAGCAAAATGGGACACAAAAAAGAACCCGGTCCGGTTTGAACAAGATGAGGATCGAGGGTTTCCGTGGAAGTTTGAGTGATGGTGGGTGTTGCCGGAAGGAAAGGTGTGGTCGTAATTGTAGGAGTTGTAGTGGTTGTGGCAGTTGTTGTGATGGTGTATTTAGGAATTGGGGTCGTGACGGAAATTAGTTGATCATTCTGGTCCGAGACAATTGAAACTTCTGTTTTAGAGCAACTACTCAAAAATAATATCAAGCAGAGAAACGCGCCAAACCAGAATTTTTTCATGGATAGTGTAACAACCTGCGCACTGCATCCAACACCTGCAAGGCTGTCAGGTTTCGTTGTACCCAGCCGCGTTTGAGTTGTGTGGAGCTGGTGAAGTCATTGATACCATTCGTCAGGTGAAAGCCATCTTTTTGCAAACCATG
>JACZIY010000150.1 GCA_014860845.1 Anaerolineaceae bacterium | reverse complement strand
GAAAGCAGTGGCTCTCCACTGTTCTCACCTTTGAGCATTATTCTGGCAACCGTGGCTTTGTTCATCCTGATATCCATTCTCGGTTTTCAAGGATCCACAATTTTCAGCCCCGGAAAATTATCTGCGCAAAATACACGCGGTCTGGTTTTAGCGAATGCCAGTTCCCATGCGGAGATTGAACAGGAATGTAAATACTGCCATCTACCCTTCACGACCAGTCAGGCGGAGAGTTGTATGCAATGCCATGAGGATATTGCCAGTCAGATCGATCAGCAAAGTGGATTGCATGGGATCCTGAGCGGGGTTGACTCCTGCCGGACTTGCCATACAGATCATAAAGGGCGAGATTTTGATATGTTGCAGGATGCGCTTCAGAAATTTGATCATAACCAGACGGATTTCCCGTTAACAGGCGAGCATATTGCTCTGGATTGCCAAGATTGTCACACGATAAATGAGTTCCAGATCAGTTCTACCTGTTCTGATTGTCATGCTGAACCTGAACAGCATATCGGAATGTTCTCACAGGATTGTTCCGAATGTCATACGACACAAACCTGGGTTCCAGCCGTGTGGGAAGGCAACCCATTCGATCATGAAGCGGAGGGTTTCAGTCTGATATTACATGAATTCGACTACCAGGGTTTACCAATAACCTGTTTGAGCTGCCATCAAAAGGAAACTGTGGACGTGGATGTGGTCACCTGTAAGAATTGTCATGAACAGCATGATTTTGAATTCATACTAAAACATAGCCAAGAATTTGGGATGGAATGTATGGCCTGCCATGATGGTGTTGACCGAATGCATAACTTTGATCACCAAAATGTTTTTACCCTGGATGGTGCGCATATTGAACTGGATTGTGTAGCCTGCCATGTAAATCAAGTCTTTGTTGGTTTGCCCAATGAATGCTCAGATTGTCATGGTGAACCGGAAATTCATGCTGGAAGTTTTGGTTTGAATTGTGCTAACTGTCATTCCACAACAGCCTGGCAACCAGCCACCTTGAAAGAGCATACATTTCCTCTGGATCATGGGGATGAAGGCGAAATTACCTGTAAAACCTGTCATACAGTTACCTATACCCAATATACCTGCGAGAGTTGTCATGATTCTCGTGATCCTGAATTTATTGAAAAGCACGATGAAGAAAATTTAACCGGGGACCGCCTTATGAATTGTGTTGAATGTCATGCGGATGGAGAGACCCATGATTAAAAAAACACAAGGGAGATTTCAGCAATGAGAAAAACCCTGTTAATACTCACCCTGATCATTTTGTTTATAATTTCCGGAACCAGTGCTGCAGTCATCGCATTTGTGGAAATTGCTCCTATATATCCGGAAGGGAAATTATTCCAACTTCAGGATCGTCTGGAACATGCATTTCTTGTGTTTTATAGTAACCCAACGAGTAAATCCTGGTATGAGATGAAGATTCTGGATAAACGAGTAAAAGATTTAGAAAATATTACCGGCAAACCAGAAGAAGTACAGCGCATGAATGCTGTCTGGGTTGAATTAAACCATGTTTTGAAGCAAATTCAGGATGGAAACCTGGATGAAAACAAGAATCTGCGTTTGCATCTTGTAAAAACATTATCCAAAATACAAGAAAGCCTGAATCAATTCACATACCTGGCAGAAAATTTCCCCACAGAATTTTCATTAGCGCAGGAAAAATTAAACCAGCTGAAAATATTGGCAATGGATAATTCCAATCCTTTATCGGAACTATATGTGTTAAACCAGGCGTTGTTGATAACCGGTGTACAAGTAAACTCAATAGCCAACACTACAACCCGTGGACAGGACAGCATTGAACCGCATAAGATTCCATTTTTACCCGGTAGTACGGGAGCCAATCATGAATTTTTCCCTTTGATGGGAAAACACGCTGAATTAACTTGTGAGGGATGCCATAGTGGTATCACGTATGCAGGTTTACCGAATCAATGTGTAGAATGCCACCTTACAGTACTCCCGGAAAATCACTACCAAGGTGTGTGTTCTTTATGTCACACTGCAACCGGGTGGATTTCCGCTTTTTTTGATCATTCAGTCGCTGCCGCTACGGATTGCCAGAGCTGTCACTTGGTTAATCAACCAGCTAATCATTTTCCGGGTCAATGTTCCAGTTGTCACAGCACCAATGCCTGGATTCCAGCCAGCTTTAACCATGCGGTTGCTGGAGCGACGGATTGCCAGAGCTGCCATACTAAAAATAAGCCGAACAATCACTTTTCGGGGCAATGTTCAGCCTGTCACAGCACCAATGCCTGGATACCTGCCAACTTTAACCATGCAGCTGCTGGCGCGACGGATTGCCAGAGCTGTCATTCTGGAAATAAACCAGCCAATCACTTCTCCGGGCAATGTTCCGCCTGTCACAGCACCAATGCCTGGCGACCTGCGAGCTTTAACCATGCAGCTGCTGGCGCGACGGATTGCCAGAGCTGTCATTCTGGAAACAGACCTGCCAATCACTTCGCTGGTCAGTGTTCCAGTTGTCATAGTACTGACACGTGGAGTGGTGCCAGCTTCAGCCATTCTTTCCCTGTGAACCACGGGAACGCCAATGGAGAATGCGCTCAATGCCATCCTTCTGGAGGCAGCAGTTGGACCTGTTTTAATTGTCACAGTCAATCAGAAATGACCAAAAAACACGAAGAAAAAGGAATCCCTGATTATGTGGCTCGCTGCATGGAATGCCATGGAAATGGAGAAAAAAATGATGATTAGAAGGGATAACCCTTATTCTAACAAACGGGGTGGGATCTTAAAAGAAACCAGCTTGAAACTGGATACTTTAGCCTCCGGGTATATATTGCCGGACGAAAATCGTTGTGTACAATGTGGCATTTGTTCGTATAATTGTCCGATCAATGTAGATGTTCGCTCGCATGCATCGAGAGGGTTGGCCATTCAGGAAAGCAAATGTTTGACTTGTGGAGAATGTGTGCGACGCTGCCCACGCGGTGTTCTGCGCTTTGTTTACCACGACTGAAGACATTTGAAGGATAGAAACAAATGACAGATTATATAATTATCGGAAGTGGAGCAGCTGGGATAGCCGCAGCCGGGTCCATCCGCAGAGAAGACTCAAAAAGCAAGATTCAAGTAATAACAAATGATCCATACGGATATTATTCCCGTCCCGGTCTGGCTTATTTATTGTCTGGTGAAGTACCGCAAGAACAACTTTTTCCTTTTAATGAGGAATATTTTAGAGAACAAAATATTCAACTGGTAAAGGGATCAGTTCAATTGATACTTCCCGACCAGCACCAATTAGTCACCAGTAACGGTTTGCATATTTTCTATGATCGCTTATTGTTGTCAACCGGTGCCACTGCCAGCATGCCCAGGGTTCCTGGTGTGGAACTGGAAGGCGTCGTTAAACTAGATAACATGGTGGATGCAGATCGCATTCTCAAAAACGCCAGGAAAGCACGCACAGCTGTTGTCATTGGTGGGGGTATCACTGCCCTGGAATTAGCGGAAGGTCTGTCAACCAATGGGATTCAAGTCCATTACTTTCTGCGTGGTGAGCGTTACTGGAGTAGCGTTCTGGATGAAGTTGAATCGAAAATCGTTGAAAACCGCCTGATTCAGGACGGCATCAAGATTCATTACTACACAGAATTGGATGAGATTCTTGGAAAAAATGGAAAAGTAATTGGTGTGAGAGCCAGACAACAACAAAATCATGTGCAAATTGACTGTCAGATGGTGGCGTTTGCCATTGGAATAAAACCAAGAATGGACCTGGCTATTCAGTCGGGATTGAAAACACAACGTGGTGTGATTGTGGATGAGGGGTTGCATACCAGTCAGATGGACATTTTTGCTGCCGGGGATGTAGCGCAGGTGTTTGATCGCCTGAGTGGCGAATATCTGCTGGATAGCCTCTGGCGACCAGCCATCGAACAGGGTTGGATTGCCGGATTGAATATGGCAGGTGGCAATTATTCCTACGAAAAAAAATACCCATTCAACGTAACCCGTCTGGGAGGACTGATCACAACCATCATTGGCCGGGTTGGCAAAGAAATTCTTGAAGAAAATAAAGCCAAAGGAGATGCAGATGTAGCCGGGATCATGCGAGGTGATAGTGAGGTATGGCGACAACAATCATTGGGGATCATCGCTCAGACCTATCAGGAGACCAATCGTATTCGCTTGTATGTGACACCTTCCTTTATCACCGGCGCTGTCCTCATGGGTGATCAGACCCTTTCCCGGCCATTGCAGATTCTCATTCGAGAACAGGTAGATATCAGCCCTATACGAGAACGCTTGTTATCCCCGCATCTTTCCCTGGTGGATACGCTGTCAAAATTCTGGGAGGAGTACACACAAAAAAATGCTTAAGTCGAAAGAACTTTTGTATGCTTTGATCGCGATGGGTATTATCACATTATTTTATCTGTTGGTTCAGACCAGCAGCAGAGAGATTCCGGCTGCCAGTAGTATCTGGGGGCATAGCTTGGGAGTGTTGGGATTTCTCCTGATGGTGATGACCGAAACCCTGTATTCATTCCGCAAGAGAAGTAAACGTGGCGCACGCTGGGGAAAAATGTCAAGCTGGTTGGAATTTCATATTTTTACTGGCATCGTAGGCCCATTCATGGTGCTGCTGCATCCTGGCTGGCAATTTCAGGGTCTGGCAGGTGTTTTAAGTCTGATGACAATTCTGATGGTGTTCAGCGGTTTTTTTGGACGTTATATTTACACGGCCATTCCACGCTCATCTAATGGTGCAGAGATCGATCTTCAGGAATTGGAAATGTCCGCCCGCCAATTGGAAGCAGAATTAGCCCGATTAAAACATCAGGATAAGACACAACCCATTCAAAAGTTCGACACGAGTGGCGGAACTGTCTTCAACGTTCTTGCCCGATTCTGGGAGGATCTTGGATCTATTTTCAAAGATCTCGCCATTCGAACAGGATCATCCGGTCAGGCAAAACAGACTGCCCTGGAATTATTGCGCGTAAATCGGAAATACGAACAGGTTCGGCGGCAAATCAATAATCTGGCGGCTGCAAGACGCTTGTTGTCTTTGTGGCATACCATTCACATCCCGTTAGGGTTGACTCTGTTTATGGTCGCTCTGGTTCATATTGGGGCAACGATTTATTATTCGATGTTGATATATTAAGGAATCTGAGATCCAGATTTATTTTTTGTAAGATTATCCAGCAGATTTAATAATCGATCGGGTGGGTCGCTTTTGCAGGCGAATGCATTTGCGCCGGCTCGAAGGCAGTTTTGTTCCAGATTAGGCAGACTACTGAGGGCAATCACATAGATGGAAGGACATAATTGATGCAGGGTATCCAGTAATTTGGCTAAACCATTCTTGGATTCACCACTGAATGGTTTGAGTCCGTGAATGTCAGCATCCAGAATGACGACATCTGGGCAATGCTTAGTGATACTCGAGAATAATCTGATGAGATATTTAGCTTCCCCAGAAATAGTGTACCCATGTTTCTGTTCCAAAACCAACCGTAATGCAGTAATTACTTCGTCGTTAGAATCTGATATTAATATATTCATCAGTACATCCTCATTTTGTAAAAAAATTCATATATCCAATTGCGGATCACCATCCATTTGCATAATCGGATCAATATTGCGTTTTCAGTATCCATTTCTTTGCAGCATCTCAATCACCATGGGTGACCACGAAGATGAAAAGAACCATTTCTTTCTTACAATTGAGTATAAATCCATGGCATTTCATTTGCACCGTGTGAAATGATCATTCATATTCGGTCATTGGAATGAATAATCGGTCAGCCAGTTGGACAGGTCCATAAACAGATAAAAACACTTTATGACCATGTACCCTTTATGGATGAAAGGGTTAGTCAGGCAACTCTGATACGAAAGCGGAAATAAAAAGTGTAATAGCAAATACCAACAAGGACTTCCCTGCCCACTCAGCAGACATTGGGAAAACTGAGGTAATAAACAAATAATCCTGGCTGATGCTCCAAATGAGACCGGAAAAAATGAT
>JACZIY010000149.1 GCA_014860845.1 Anaerolineaceae bacterium | reverse complement strand
CAGCAAACCCTTATCACGAGAATTCACTGAAAGCCATTTTCTGGGCTAGGAAACGATAATCAACTGAATTTAGAATCGTTATACGGAAATTTTCATGCGCAAACCTGTTGACTATTATGAATGCAATGGCTAGGAGGTAAGAGAATGGTTCAAAGTCCTAATCGATTGTTAGTAGGTTGTCTGATATGGTTCGTTGTTTTTCTTGTAATCAGTAGTTGTCTTGTTCCAGTAGGAATACTGGCAGGTGGATTTACGATGTTTTTCTCCGAAGATCTAATCACCTCCTCATTAGGTCAGTTGATGTGCCCGTCCAATACAATTGCTGAGATTATTTCGTATGATTCGGTAAGAATTGATGACGATGGTTTTGAGCGGCCTTCTACTACTTTAGAAATGGTTTGCAAGACCCCAGATGGGAATACTGTAATAAATTTAGGTGGCACCTATGTATTGATCTGGAATGGAATATTCATATTGTTGGGACTAATACTCTCCTTAATTCTTGCTGTACTCGTGACAGTTCTAATTCAAAGGCTTACGAAGAAAAAGTCGGATCAAAATCCTCCAATGCCTCCATTTGTCAAGATTGAGTAAACGAACTTGTTGACCATATTATTGAAAAGAGCAGAAGAGAGCATCTGCTCTTTTTTCGTACTATAATCTTTTTTGTTAGTAAACCTATTTTATTCTCTCAATCCAATATACTTAAACAGTAAAGCAAACAAGGTGGAACAATGAACATTACTGAGAAAAATGTGAAAAATCTTGAATGGTCAATTCGTGTGCCAATTTTCAAGCATTCTGTAATTCTGAAACAATTAGGGATTGCCATAGGAATCCCATTTGGTTTGTTATTGATTGTTTTTCTTCTCATCAGCAATCCTGAAAATCGCATTTATTCCATTTATGCATTGGGCACCATTATTTTGTTATTTCTTCTCACTTACATTTTCATTCAATTGGTTTATCAAGGTAAATATGCAGTCAGTTTTATCTTGAATGAAGAGGGTGTTCAATACTCGACACAATCAGACACGACAAAGAAAAACCGAATTATAAACGGATTAGCGATTAGTTTAGGGTTACTGTCCGGTAAACCAACGATCAGCGGTGCAGGATTACTTGCCAATTCTAAACAATCATTATTCATTAAATGGAAAAAACAACAAACAAGTGAGATTTAAACCCAAACAAAAAACAATCATGTTAAGGTCATCTCCAATGGAAACCATAGCTGTTTTTTGTACCGATGAGAATTATTCCATTGTTGAAGCTTATATTAAAGGAAAGTTATCCCAATCTGATGTCAGTCATTGATGAATTATTGCAAAATGCCTGCCCCTCCATTCGGTCTCGTATCCGATCGGAAATAATAGGGGAACCAGAAACCACACTGGAAATGGTCCGGTTACAAAAAGAAATCCTATCAGATGATTGGGTTCAAAAGGTCTTCAGGTGGCAACAAGCGGATGGCTGGATCGGCAGGGACTTCCATGGTGAAAATAGCATGGAAACCGGGATCAGGGTATTGTGTGAAAAGGGATTAAATTCATCTCACCCGGTGCTTGAGCAAGCATTATCCACTTTGCTTAAGGAAAAGACAAGATTGATCTGTGGAATTGGAAAAGTTGGTGATATTCTGGATGATCACAACCTCG
>JACZIY010000148.1 GCA_014860845.1 Anaerolineaceae bacterium | reverse complement strand
GATATTATGGATGTTGAAGCGGATCGAAAACATCCAAAAAAGAAATCCAGACCCATCGCTTCTGGTGCTTTACCTATTTCGATTGCCATCATTGCTTCCATCATTCTTGTTTCGATTTCAGTAGTAGGTGGATTCTTTTTAGCCAGATCTTTCTTGCTAATGCTAGTCATTTACTTTCTAATCAATTTAGCGTATTCGTTAAGACTTAAACACGTTCCATTATTGGATGTAATGATCATCGCTGCTGGTTTTGTTTTACGGGTCGCAGCAGGTGTTTCCATTATTCAGGTGGAAAGATTTTCTCCCTGGTTATATGTTGTTACAACAGTATTGGCATTGTTCTTTGGACTCGGAAAAAGACGGGGTGAATTAGCAACCATCCAACTGAATAATAATGAGCAAAGAAAAGTGCTTGATGGTTACACAATACCGTTACTGGATCAATTAATCACCATTATTTCTGCAACAACCATTATTTCCTACAGTCTCTATACTTTTTCTGCTCCGAACTTACCGGATAATCATGCCATGATGTTGACAATCCCCTTTGCTATTTACGGGATTTTCAGATATCTATATTTAATTCAAGTGAAAAATGAAGGTGGCGCGCCGGATGAGTTGGTTCTATCAGACCGACCATTACAAATCACATTTCTATTCTTTGCAATATCCGTTGTAATAATTTTCTATTTGTTTTAATTATGCCTGCGACTATTTCCACTGCCCCCGGGAAAACAATACTCTTTGGTGAACATGCTGTCGTATACGGTCAACCTGCCATTGCAGTTCCGGTTAATGAAAGAATGGCTAAAGTAAAAATTTTCCCCTTAATAGGATCTCAATCAGGTCAAATTCAATTCACTGCACCTCAGATTCAATTTGAGCAAAATTACAATGAAATGGACAAACATCATCCGTTCCGGATTGCATTGGAGCAGGTGAAGAACTTCCTGGATATATTACAATACCCTGCCTGCATAATTCATCTTAGCTCAACTATTCCAATTTCATCGGGTCTGGGATCCAGTGCAGCCATATCAGTTGCTTTGATCAAAGGGTTGTTTGAATTTGTGGGTTACCAGGCTTCTGAAAACGTTTTATCAGATTTGGCATACAAAGTTGAGGTCGAATTTCATGGCACCCCTTCTGGAATCGATAATACAGTGGTTGCGTATAGAAAACCTATTTTTTTCCAAAAGGGTAAAGATATCGAATTTATCAACCTGGGAGAAGATTTCACAATCATCATTGCAGATAGTGGAATAAGAGGGAATACAAAAGTTGCTGTCGCTGGAGTGAGAGAACGCTGGCTG
>JACZIY010000147.1 GCA_014860845.1 Anaerolineaceae bacterium | reverse complement strand
GCTTCTTTTCATTATTTTGAAGCCCGTAAACGCCTGCAGGAAACCCGACAACATCGCGCGGAAATTAGTCAGATGCTAAAAGAGCAGAACCAATTCAATTATCAATTGAAACAAATGACCAGAATGCTGGAACAAGCGCGATCAAGGGCAGAAGAAGCACGCGAAGACCGTGACCGCTTTGCCATGGCGGTCTCGCATGAACTTCGCAGCCCGCTGAATTTCATCATTGGGTTCAGTGATTTAATGGTCAATGCCCCGGAAACCTATGCACCTCTGAAAGATTGGCCTGCGGGTTTGTATGATGATACTCAGGAGATTTTCAAAAGCAGTAAACATTTGCTGGATCTGATCAATGACATCCTGGACATGGGGAAAATGGATGCCAGGCAAATGCCGCTCTTTCGTGAGCGGGTAGATCCAAAAATTTTATTGGATGAAATTGAGGATCTGGTGGCAGCCCCTATCATTCAAAAAGGTCTGCAATTTGAAATTAAAACCGAAGCCAATATGCCGTATATCTTTGTGGACCGCACCCGAATTCGTCAGGTATTGCTGAATGTAATCACAAATAGCATGCGTTTTACTAAGCAGGGAAGAATCTCAGTCGATGCGAGAATGCATGGCCAGGATGAAGTTGAAATTGTTATTCAGGACAATGGTCCCGGGATTGCGCCTGAAGACATCGAACGCATCTTTTACGAATTCCGCCAGGCAGGACAGGAGAATTGGAGCCGTGAAAAAGGTTCCGGGTTGGGATTACCGATCAGCAAACGTTTTGTAGAATTACACGGAGGTAGAATCACAGTCGAAAGTGAAATACAAATAGGCACCATCATCCACATCTTCTTGCCGGTGATGGAACCTATTGTAAGTATACAGGATACCCGGACAGACCTGGCTGAAGGTGGAGAACAAAGGGTGGCGAGTTCATTCGCCAAAGGGCAGGCAGATTTAATCCTGTGTTTTTCAGCCGATCTCAGTAAAGCCAAACAGATTGGCATGTTGCTTTTTGATCATGAGGTAATCCCGGTTACCAATATGATCGAACTAAGACAGATGATCGAAAAATATTATCCATCAGCCATCATTGTGGATGACGCCTATGTGAATGACAATCAAATTTCCCTGCTGATTGAGAAATTGCCATTCCAGATCCCGGTGATTCGATTTCTGTACTCAGAAGTGTTGGAACAATCGCTGGTATTACCAGGAGGTGTGTATCGTTATCTGGTTAAACCGGTCTCCCGTGATACACTGATTCAAACAATCCAGTCAACTGGGGCCAACACCAATGATTTACTGGTGATTGACGATGACCCAAGTATGGTCAGGCTCTTTACCCAGGCGATCAAATCTTATAATGGTGTGATTGAATCCATTGAGAAAATCAATTTTTACCCGGCTTATTCCGGTAAGGAAGCTCTGGATATCATTGGCAGGCAAAATGTGGATGC
>JACZIY010000015.1 GCA_014860845.1 Anaerolineaceae bacterium | reverse complement strand
TTCGATACGACGATATTTGGCTTATTTACGTTTATAGGAGAGTCATTATTTTACTTGTGGCTCTTGATTAAGGGTGTAAACTTCAAAGTGTGGGAAAAACGGGTTCTTGAGTCTGTCTGAAAAGTAACCATGCATACAAGTATCTCGTGTGGATTAAAAAATCAATTTGATCATAGCCAGGGGAATTCAATTAAAACAGTTTTTCCCGAAACAACACTTTGCAACACACCAAAGTGTCTGTCGGTGAGGATTGAAAGCAGGTATAGTAAGATTGCGCCAGAACAAATAGGATTTTTTGAATAAAAGGAGTAAAAATGGATTCTTCGCTTGTTTTTCATCTAGCAAATGCTGTCTTGATGATCGCCATTCCCTTAAGTCTGGCAATTATTTTGATGCGCCGCTGGAAATTGGGATGGAGAATCTTGATTGCTGGTGCAGCAACCTTTATCCTCTCGCAGGTAGGGCATATCCCCTTCAATGCATTGATGACACAGCTCTTAGGTAAAACTGCGCTGGTAAACCTATCAGTACAGAGTGCCCTGATTTTCAATGCTATTTTCCTTGGTCTCAGCGCAGGCTTTTTTGAGGAGTTTTTCCGCTACGGGATGTTCCGCTGGTGGCTCAAGGACGCACACACCTGGCGCAAGGGTATTCTTGCCGGTGTTGGGCACGGTGGGGTTGAGGCAATTATTCTAGGTGGATTGGCATTGTTTTCAATGATCCAGCTCTTCGCTGCCCGCAACATGGACCTCTCGACTGTTTACTCCGGTGACACATTGCGTCTTGCCACGGAACAAGTTAGAACTTATTGGTCGGCAACCTGGTATGATTCCATGCTTGGAGCTGTAGAGCGGCTATTCGCCATCGTGGTCCAGATTTCACTGGCAGTGATCATTGTGCAATGTTTTATCCGCAAGCAAAAGCGGTGGTTATGGCTGGCGATAGGCTACCATGCCCTGATCGATGCAGTCGCAGTTTATGCTATGAGTAAACTCAATCCTTACTGGGTGGAGGGAATCGTTGGAGTTTTTGCATTGATCAGTTTGGGCATCATTTTTATCCTGCGCAGTTCCGAGCCTTTGGAAGATGCAAGCCCCGTTGTAGACATGCCACTGGTTACTCTTCCACAGATGGAACCAACATCAGAACAACTCGATAATTCAAAATACTCATAGGTAAATGAAATGATCCAC
>JACZIY010000146.1 GCA_014860845.1 Anaerolineaceae bacterium | reverse complement strand
GTTCTAATGTATCCTCTGAGATTTTTTGATGACTTTCCCATAATATTTCTTTATAACCAATAACTGCCTGAGTAACCTTAATATTTCCAAAATATAAATCCAAATTATTTATGGATTTTGATTGAGCGTGTTTAATAATCTCAAATGTTTTTTCAATCTTTGGCTCAGTAAAATAATCCACATTTGATTCTTTCAATAAAACCTCATTTGTTTCAAAACTCAAATTCTCAACAATGTATTGACTTCCTAAATGCAAATATACTGCATTCGGGTGAACCATCCACAAACTACTGGCATAATCTATTTCTCCGATGATGTGATGGTTATCATTTGTTACATTAACTAATTTCAATGTATTTCCACTCAAATTACGAAGTGAGATTTCATTTGAGATATTTGATGGATCAAAAATCAAATATTTTTGATTGTTCTTCCTGGCTAAACCATTTTCGATTAAGATCTCTAAAAAGTCTTTAATCTGCTGCCACTCTAAGTTACCAAACTTTTCCCCTTCCATAAAACTTAATTCATGTAATGCGAGTTTTAAATGTTCAAGCAATATATTCGGATTATTCGGGTTAATGATTGCTTTTTCAGGGTTATTTATAAAAAGATACTCCGGACGTTTGATTATATATTGATCAATTGGATTAATGCTTGCGATCAATATAGCGAGTGCTTCGGATTGTTTTCTGCCTGCTCTGCCAATCTGTTGTAAAGTTGAACTGATTGAGCCTGGATATCCGGATAAAATTACGCACTTTAAACCACCAATATCAACACCTAGCTCCAGTGCATTTGTTGAAAATAGCACATTTAATTTTCCTGAGCGAAAATCTTCTTCAAGTTTTCGTCGGTCTTTAGCTAAATATCCACTACGATACGCTGCTGAAATATATTCTTTTTGATGATTGGTCTGTTCCTTAAGATTTTTTAGACTTTTTTCTACTTCCTTTCTGGTTCCCTGAAATACAAGAGATTGAACTTTATTTTCTATAAATTCATTCACAATTCTCAGCATTTCTTGATTGCTACTTTTACGAATGCCTAATTCCTCATTTATTATGGGGGGATTATAAAAAACAATTTGCTTTCTACCTTGTGGCGACCCATCCTCCGCAATAAGTTCAAATTCCTCCTCAATCAGTTTACTCATAAATTCGATTGGATTACCGATGGTGGCTGATGTGCAGATATAAACTGGTTTTTGATTATATAAAGATAGAATTCTCTTTAACCTTCTTATTACATTTGCAACATGAGAACCAAAAATGCCATGATAAATATGGGCTTCATCGAGAATTATGAATTTTAAATTTTCAAAGAAATTTTCCCAAAGAGAATGATTTGGAAGAATTCCTACATGCAACATATCTGGATTGGTTAATATTACCTGGGCGTGTTTTCTAATGGAAGATCTGATTTCTTTCGGAGTATCACCGTCATATACATTAATTTTCTTCCTTATAATTTTATCCCAATGATTATTATCCTGGTTTTATCAATAAGATCAGTAATATGGGTAAATTGATCATATGCGAGCGCTTTTGTTGGAAATAATAATAAAGCGTTTGAGTTTTCATTTTTATATAACTCATTTAAGATCGGCAATAAATATGCTAATGATTTTCCGCTTGAAGGGCCAGTGGTTAAAACTATATTTTTTCCATCCTGAATAAAATTAATCGCCCGTTTTTGATGTGAATAGAGTGAATTTATGCCGATTTCTCCCAATGAAAATTTCAAATCAGAATGAATAAACGAAGGAATTTCCTGAAAATCTCCCTCAAAATTGTTTTTCGTATGTACATGGGTTATATTTTCAGAAATATTTTCCGAGAAAATCCAATTATTGAAAAAATTGTTAATTTGGGAATCTTTTGACATATAATTTGTAGGAAATCTTTCATACATTTTTGGATTAAATTGGATATTCTATGAATTTATTAAATCTATTTTGGTTGGTTCCATTAAGTGTTGTCGTAAGTATGATAATTAATCATTTGGCAGATACATTACCAATTATTAGAAAAATATCCTTTTCACCTTTTTGTACCGATTGCCATAAAACGATTGGACTAACGAGATATGTTTTATACAAGGCATGTCCTCATTGTCATACAAAGTCAGGTAAAAGAAGAATTTTGTTACCATTCCTTTTTATTATAACATATGTTCTATTATTCTTTTTTCCGCCAGATTATTCTGGAATATACCTGTCGCTACTAATTGTTGCCTTTTTATATCTTGTTTTTATTATTGACCTTGAGCATCGACTTATTCTTCATCCGGTCAGTGTTTTTGGCGCAATCCTATTTACAATAATTGGCCTCTATCTAAATGGCTGGCAAAATACAGTTCTTGGTGGGGGAATAGGCTTCTTATTAATGTATGGACTGTATTTATTTGGCATTCTTTTCTCAAAATGGATGGCAAAAAAAAGAGGAGAAACAATGGATGAAGTAGCATTGGGTTATGGTGATGTTAATTTAACAGCTATTCTCGGATTGTTATTTGGGTGGCCAAGAATTGCTGTTTTATTATTCTTCGCAATTCTATTTGGAGGATTATTCAGTGCAGTTTATATGTTGATCTTGAAAGTTCAAAAGAAATATGAACTTTTTACACCAATTCCTTACGCACCTTTTTTGATAATCTCAGCTCTTATTCTTCTTTATATTTCAACTCCAAAATAATTTATTGAACTTTTTCTAGTTTTTTGAAATTGTTTCGTAATTTTTCTCGAATTTCTTTTTTTAGTTCATTTGCAATCGGATTTTCAGCATCTGTTTTTATGTTGTCTTCTTAATTTCATAACTCCCAAAATTTAATTATTAATCCCCATCATCCTTGGGAACCAATACCAAAATACACCAATTGCAGGTTTGCCTCGCACAGAGCTCGTTGAGTCCATAATTGCCACCTGGGGATTAAATTCTTGGGAAACAATCCCGTTTACCCATTCCGTCTCATTAATTGCGTTAAATGCTGCATTGTTAAGATCAACCTGACTCAATAGATCAATTTCAAAAGATGTATTAAGGGAACTTAATTCAAGGTTATTGATAATATCAAAGTCAAAACAGGTTTCTTCAGATATTACACATCCTCGTTCTACGCCTTTCACCGAAGGAAAATTTAATCCGATGAATATTAGCTTTCCAAATCTGGAATAATTCGTAAATACTTCTTCTTCCAGATATGCTTTAAATGTGGTTTGATAGTCTTCTCTCACGTATGTAGATTCAACAAAATCTATTTTTGGGGTGATAACAAAACCATCAACCGAACTAAGAAGTGTTTCATTTGTAAATTGTGAACTATTCAATGAAATAAATAATTTATTAGCAAAACGACCTTTTATATTTTCTATATTTGCATTCGTAGCATCTACCATAATCTCAGAAAGAGTCGCATAATTTTCGAAATTATACAAGTGTTGAATGTCTGTTGGATATATGATACCTTCAATATTCATGTAATTTGCCAGGTCTGCGGAAAAGATAATAAATTCTCCATATGATGAGGATAAATTCAATTGCCAGTTACTAGAGAGATCTTCTTGTAAAAATTGCTTGACTGCTAAAGGAGATAATTCAATTTCTGGGGATAACCAAACTTTTAAACCCTGGTTTTGAGCTTTCTGTATCATTAAAACGAGATCTTTCCAGAGAGGATTATTACCGGTAATTGGTGATAATATGACTGGTTTTAGCGATTGTAGTGTCCATTTTATTGGAATAACAATAGTATTTCCATTTACCCCAAGAATGTTTTTATAAGCCGTTTCAACATAGAGCGGAGTGTTAACATTGTAATTATCTGAAAAAGAGAAGCCTGCTACGAAATTGGATCCACGATTAATTACTTCAGGTGCAATTAAGGATGGAGCTTCAATCTCTTGATTCCAACCTTTCCATTGAGCTACATTTACATTCAAAGTTTGAGGAAGACTTGCAGTATCAAAAGAATAACCATTGACTGGTGCTGATCCGTCATCTGCTGATCCACATGCATCATTTCTGCAAATTCGATAATCAATTTTACTTACAAGATGATACGGTCCGAAAAGTCGGTATGTCCATTGATAAGCATCGGTTTGCCACATTTGAATGGGAGGTGACCAACCAAAACTATTGAATTGAATGGAAACTTTATCTGTGTCAGGTGTATTTTCAGGTACATTCACAATGATTTCCACACCTTGTGTGTCGGTGGAATTCCAACTTTGGATGAAATCATTAATAATTGTATCTTTATCAGGGACGATTATTTGTCTCACGACAAAATTGTTCTCAGAATTGAGTTCAGCATTCCAAAATCCATCGCCAAGTGAATATTTATATCGCAAGTCGTACCCACTTGGTAAACTCATTGTAATAGTGTAACTGCCATCCGGAAGGGTAGTCAATTTTGGTGCTCTGGCAGGAGCTATACTAGTACCATTATAAATATTTCCAAATACGTTACCGAGCTGATATGTATTGCCCAGAATCCGAATAGGTGCTTGATCTGGAGTACCTTCAGGTGGCTTTACGATGAAGGATATATTAACAAATTTTGTCGCTTGCATGCCAATAATAGCAGGCGTAGTTAATCCTTCACCAACTATCGCTTCTTGTTGAAATGTCTGATATTCTCCATCAGTACTCATGATGGTTAAATTGTGTTTTCCTGCTGGAAGATTTTCAATAACAAAATTGCCTAACGAATTTGTGTAGCTATGGATTCCACCAACAACAATCAAAGCATTTGGTATGGGCGAATTCGTCTCAGAATTTATTGCTTGCCCTGAAATACGACCATAATTGTAAGCATATTGTTCGTCCGTCCAATTTATTAGCTTATTGTTGATTATGGTTGGAGAATTAATATATGCCATTCGATATTCAATTACTTGATTTTCCGAATTTGTCTCATAAATGGGTAATCCATTGTTCTTATAGAAACGATACTTGACTAAGGATGGAACTCTTACAGGTAAGATTAATTGATAATGATTATCATCCAATTTATCCATTACATATCTGGTGGGATTAATTTCAATTCCGGTTATATCGTCAACCAGTTCAAAAATGACTTCATTTTGAGTTTGTTTGGGAATTTCTAAAATGAATTCAACCTCAGTATAGGTTAGTTCCTGTTGAAATTGATTGTCGTTTTCTGTGATAATTTCAATAGGAGTTTCTTCAGAGAAGAGGGAACATCCCGTAAGCAGAAATCCTAAAATTACAGCGAGTGAAATAAATTTGAAGAGATAATTTAATTTATGAATTTTCATCATATCCTCACTGGTCTTTTGATATATTGTTGATTACTTTCTGTTCAATCTCATTCAATTGATTTGCAAGACTTCCAAGAACTCCATTTACAAATCTTGGAGTCGAATCTGACCCAAAAGTTTTAGAAAGCTCGATAGCTTCATTAATAGCAACTTTTATGGGAGTGCATTTTGCTACAGCAAATTCCCATAATGCAATTCTTAATATATTACGATCAATAATGGCCAACTGATCCATTGGCCATTCCGGGGCATGGACAGCGATTAATTCATCTAGAAGTGTAATGATTGGAATTACACCTGTAACAATTTCGGTCGTAAATTGAACCAGGTTGGCTTCAACAGGATCTTCTTCTAATCTGTATTCTAAAGATATGAAAGGTGAATGGCCTGACACATCAAATTCATACAATACCTGAAGTGCAATCCCGCGCGCTTTTGTTCGAGCTTTCATTATGATTAAAGTTCTACAGAATTAATTTCGATATCTTCAACATGAACATTGATCTTGCCAACATCCATGCCTACCATTTCAGATATTGCTCTCGAAACATTGGCTTGAATATTATGAGAAACATCGCGCACGTTATAATCGTGTTCCAAAATCACGTATAAATCAGCATAAACGACATCTTCATCAACACTGATTTTCACTCCTTCACTGACTCCGCGTTTAAAAATACGATTCATTTCTGAAGGGACTGTTGCCATTCTGCTGACACCATCAACAGAAAGAGTTGTTAATTTAGCAATTGTCACTAATACCTCAAGGGCAATAGTGGTTTTTCCAGGAGTGTTAGAAGTTGTTGTCATTTTTTCTCCATATTAAAGTACAAAATTGTTC
>JACZIY010000145.1 GCA_014860845.1 Anaerolineaceae bacterium | reverse complement strand
GGGATATTCAATCATCATTTTTTTACTTTTATTGAAATGATGAGAAATTGATAGAATAGAATGATATTCTTATTGTAATTATATTTATAGAATCGTATTAATAGTAGGGGCTGTGGATATGTGGATAGAAGTAAAAAATACACCATATATAGACACAAACTGGCATTTTAATCCCTTATATGGTGGTTTGATGATCATTTTTTCTCCACGACCAGGTGTGTATAAATTGAGAAAAGTTGGCAAAACTTTTCTTCTGTAAATTTGGTTAAAATTTAGAAAACCAGCATATATGGAAATTTTTTGAATAGTTCCCTATATATTGGATTTTTTAGGAAAAAAATCAAAAAATTCATTGAAATTTTATACATTTTTATCCATAGTTGGATATAGGTTTATATCCTCAGAAAGTGTAGTTATCCACAGATTTTAAGGGTTTATCCACAGGGATGATATCCACAGGATAAGTATACATGGGGATGATATCCACAGGTTTTGACATTATTAATGAAGAGTGCCGAGGTCTATCCCGTTACGATCTGCCCATTTTTCAATGATTTCTTCCACCTGATCCAAAAATTGATCGAAGCTGTTCATACAATTTTGGAAATGCTCGCCATAGACGCCCAGTTCGGTCAGGCAGGCACTCCAATTCTCCAGTGATTCCGGTTCCGCCTGGAAACTGGTGATGGCACGCGTCCAGGTATGCAGAATGATCCACAAAGCGGCGGCCGGTTCGTCACTGGCGAGAGCTTCAGCCGCGCGGGTGTAATAACCATGTCGGATAGGGCTGAGTCCTAATGGGCAATCTTCGCGCTGACCCACTTCAGCAAGGGAGGCTTTCCAATCCACAATCCAGCGCATGATTGTGTCTGTAGATGGCATCTGCGGGGCGATCAAATCCACCAATCCCGATGACATGCCTGGATAACCAAGATCGGTGACGCGTTCTGGAAATTGCAGCATGAAACGGCGTTCAGTCAGTGGTGCACCTTCCAGAATTGCCAGCGCATTGGCTGCCTGTTCCAGTGACTGCAGGTAAGCCCAGATACGCTCGGGGTCGGGAACCTGCGGATCAAGCTGAAAATCCAGCCAGGTCTGACGCGCTTTTTCCTCGAGCGGCAAGGAACGCTGTAAGACGGTTTCGGGCTGGTTGAATGTGGCATTCACGGTCGCTTGAATATATTCAAACCAGTGTTGGGTTCCATGTAAAACGATGGGATCTTTCAAGAGATAGGATCCAATCCAGGGATCGATGCGCAATTCACGCGGCTGGTTATAGATGGACTGGTCATGGTGTGCCAGATCGAGATGCACATCCGGGGTCAGGCGGATGATTTCACGTGGTTGTGGTGGAATAGCATCATGCACAAAGATCAGATCGATATCCGCAGTACCGCCCAGCAGAGGCAGATCATCAATCACAGAGCCGGTCAGATAGACACATAAGATATGCTTGTCACGCATGGTGCGTTGTTGAACAACGGTTCTGGCTGCTTTTAGTAAAATATCACGGGTAATGCGCATGGATCTGATCCTTTCGGGCGAGTTGGCTAAATGGGCAATGTGGGTTGGTAGGGTGAAAGCTGTAAGACCTGGCGGATGCGATTTTCAATCCACTCCAGTTGTTCGGGATGGCGCACAAAGTCGAGTTCATTGCAATCCAGGATGAGTACTTTCGCTTTATGTGTCTGATTTTGAAAATAATCGTCATAAGCCAGATTCAGTTCGTGAATGTAATCACGCTGCATGGTACGTTCGTACGGACGGTCACGCATGGCAATACGTTGCATGAGCACATCGGTATCAGCCCGCAGGTAGACCATCAGATCGGGGGGTGGAATTTTCTCAGCCAGGGCTTCATGTATCTTGTAGTACATCTCCAACTCATCCCCTTTGAGGTTGATTCTGGCAAAGAGAGCATCTTTATCGAAGGTGTAATCGCTGATCAGATGTTGATCGGCGGCTAATAATTCCGGAACGCGTTGGTTTTGCTGGCGGTAGCGGGAGAGCAGGAAGAACATCTGGGTCTGGAAGGCATACAGTTCGCGGTTGGAGTAGAAATTACTCAGGAAGGGATTCTCCTCAAAGACTTCCAAAAGCAAATTAGCTTCAAAAGCTGGTTGTAACATGCGTGCCAGCGTTGTCTTGCCCACGCCAATCACGCCTTCTATCGAAATATACATACAAACTCCTGATTATGATTAAATTTTGCTTGACAGTCAGATAATTAACTATAAACTATTTTAAGGTATTCATGCTTAAAAATGAACACCGATTGGGGTTGGAAAATCATCCGATTCATCACATCCTCATCCCAAAAAAATCGCAAAACTTAATATCATTGAAAAACCAGGAGGTAGTAGAATGGCATCATTGAACCGTGTGCAGTTAATTGGTCGCGTTGGGAGAGAACCGGAATCCAAAACAACAGCCAATGATAAACATTTGTGTACGTTTACACTGGCTGTGGATCGACGCTGGAAGGATAAGTCGGGGGCAGTCAAGAAGGAAACCGATTGGTTCAACATTGAAGCCTGGGAAAAAACAGCTGAATTCTGTGATAAGTACGTGCATAAAGGTGAGTTGGTCTTCCTGGAAGGACAATTGCGCACCCAAAAGTATGAAAGCAATGGTGAGACCCGAACCAGCACGAAGATTTTTCTGGATAATCTACAACTCTTTGAGTGGCGCGAAGAAGAACCCGAAATGGAAGTGGTTGAAGAATCCGAATAACTCTTTTCGGATTACAAAATTTATTCCTTCATCAAAGGCTGGTTTGTAGACCCCGATGAGAAGAATACCTTTATTCTGGATATCTTCTGCTTTTCTGCTGGGTATTTCAGTAGCGTTATTCACGTCAGTTTCGGTGGCTTTCTGGCAGATCAGCTTTTTCGTATGTCTGGGATTATTGGTACTGGAGTATCTACTCAGGAGGAAATGGTCAGGATTTAAAAAACAAAGCCTGCCCGTGTTCTTGCTTTTGGCAGTATTTATAGGAGGTGGTTGGCGTTACGCTACGATCCAACAGAAACCATTCACACCAAACGATATCGCCTATTATAATGATCAGGAAAAAGTAACCATCAGCGGGGTAGTGTGTTCTGATCCCCAGCATAATGAGAGGTCCGTTCGTTTCAGTGTATGTGTTGATCAGATGGAGCGGCCGGAACAACACAATTTAAAAGGAAAGGTGCTGGTCATTCAACGCGGAGGGGAATGGAAATATGGGGACAGAGTCAATATCAGTGGTACTCCACTGACGCCTGGTGAAAACGAGGA
>JACZIY010000144.1 GCA_014860845.1 Anaerolineaceae bacterium | reverse complement strand
TTCCATCCAGGCCGAGCAGGTAATCAAATCTTTCGTTTTGCACGGAGAAGCCATTATCCTGAACACTACCCGCTAACGAACCAACGTCAAAAATAAATTGTGAACTGTCTACGTTGAGAAATTCAACAACTTGATAATCCTCGACCTCACTTCGCTGATCGACAAAATCTGCAAGTCGCTCCATATTCAGATCACCTGCATGCATCTGCATAAAATGGGGAGTTTTTGAGCGAACCATGAGCGCGTCAATCGCACCGGAAAGATTGACAACCAGTATGGCTGCAAGTGAGACAAGCATGGCTGCTGCTGCGACAAATACCACGATCGCCAGTGTGATTGCCTTGTTCCTTTTGATATCATTACGAATTGTTCTGTAGTACATGTTTTGCCTCAATTCATTCAACTCAAGGGGTTGGAATGTCTTTTTCATTTTTCAAAATGCATGGTGTAAGCTAGTCGTTTCCCAAAAAATCCCACCTCGCGAAATCCTACTTCTTCAGCTTCCCGTTTCACCACATTTCGACTCTGAAAATGGGGGTCAAATATGACTTCGGTCACCGAGAGTATTCCACCAGGTTTGAGCGCTTCGTATACTTCTTGTAAAGCGGATTGTTGCGCAGGTATCTCACCCAGCACTGTGATCATCAAAGCACGGTCATAATAATTTTTTTCCAATTTACCTTCACCTAATCCAGCCTGCACAAAGTAAAGGTTTGAGAGTCCAGCAATTCGAGCTTTTTCACGCACACGCTCTAACATTTCAGCTTGAAGATCTAAGGCAGTCAATTCTCCTTGAGGTCTGATAGCTATTGCCGTGGGAATTGACAGCCGGCCCGGTCCACACCCAGCATCCAACACCTTCATCCCAGGATGTAGATCCAATAAGCCTATAATGACACTGGCGCGGTTTGTTTTGGTAAATGGGTTATCCAATTCCACCATCCAGCCCAACCAGGAGGGACATGGAAGTGACTTTCGATTGGAGATGAACCGCCATACCAAAAACACCAGGACAATCAAAACAACAGCGATAATAACAAAATGGATGGTATTCATATGTTAAATTTCCTTTCTTAAATTCCCAGGAGGTCAATAACGGTTTGAGAATCACCATCATCATTGTCAGTGCTTCCGACAATTTCGCCGAATGGTATTTCTTCACTTAGGAATAAACACCATTCTGGTCGATTTTCTAAACTATCGGCAAAATCATATTGGCTGACCAGCTGGTGAAATATAGCGGAATTCATCCGATAAATTAGACAATTAGAAGATTTCATACTTTTACCCTACTTCAAGACATCAATAAACTTACCAATATTAATAATCCAATAAAATCGTTTACAACTGAACACCCATTTACCGAAAAG
>JACZIY010000143.1 GCA_014860845.1 Anaerolineaceae bacterium | reverse complement strand
AATGATTTTTTATTTATTAAAGGTTATGCTATATTTTTTGAAAGAGAACGTAAGCAATTTGCTCACCTGAAAAGCCAATTTCAAATGGGTGACCTGAAAACGTCACAGATAAAGGTTGATAATGCATAACCCAACAAAAATAAAACTCGATAATGGTTTATTGGTGCTATTAAAAGAAATTCATTCAGCACCCATTATCAGTCTGTGGACATGGTACAGGGTCGGGTCGCGATATGAAAAACCTGGCTTTACAGGAATATCACACTGGGTAGAACATATGCAGTTCAAAGGAACTGAGAAGTACCCCTCAACCGCTATGGACAGACTAATCGCCCGCGAAGGTGGGGTATGGAATGCATTCACCCATGTGGATTGGACAACATATTTTGAAACAATGCCTGCCAATAAAATTGATTTAGCCCTGGATTTGGAAGCAGATCGGATGGTGAACAGCTTATTCAGTTCCGCAGATGTTGAATCAGAAAGATCTGTGATTATTTCTGAGAAAGAAGGTAAGGATAACGAACCTTTTCTGAGACTGAATAATGCTGTCAACGAAGCTGCATTTTTGTTTCATCCATATCGAAACGAAGTAATTGGAAGTCTGGAGGATTTACAACGTATTCAAAGAGACGACCTCTTCCATCACTATCGAAAATACTACCAACCTGCCAATACGATTATCTCCATAGCAGGTGATTTTAATACATCCGCGATGATCGAGAAAATCCAAAAGAAATTCATTTCCGTTCCATCTGAATTTCTTCCTGATCCTGATATTCAACCTGAGCATGAAATACTGGAGAAAAAAGAAATATTATTATCTGGTCCAGGTGATACCATATTCATTCAAATTGCATATCGATCTCCCAGCGCGGCTGATCCAGATTTTTTTGGTTTTTCAATATTGGATAGTTTGTTGTCGGGTCCAGCCAGTTTGAACATGTTTGGCGGAGGTGGAACATCGAATAAGACCAGTCGATTATACAAAAAACTTGTTGACAAGGGATTGGCTGTAAGTCTGGCTGGTGGACTGCAAGCAACGATTGACCCACACTTATATGATCTTTCCATTACTCTCAACCAGGGACAAGATCCTGAAATAGTGATCAAAACAATTGATCAGGAAATTGAAAGGTTGATCGAGAAAAGAATTTTGAAAAAAGAAATTCAAAGAGCAGTAAAACAAGCTCGGGCGATGTTTGCCTACGGGTTGGAAAATATCACCAATCAAGCTTTTTGGCTTGGATATTCAGAAAGTTTTGCTAATTATGATTGGTTCTCAAATTATCTGGATCGCCTAAATGAGATAAAACCACAAGATGTCCAAAGGGTAGCTGAAAAATATCTCCATCCTGAAAAACGTGTGATCGGAATCTATCAACCAGATTTTTCTGAAAGTAAGCAATCATTATGAACAATCAAAATTTGTGGAATCATTTACCTGGCGAAGATTCGATCAAACGTGTTGTCTTACCTAATGGTTTAATTGTTTTAACCAAATCTGATTTTAATAGCCCATCCGTTATTATCAGTGGTTATTTGAATTCTGGGTCGATCCATGATCCGGTAGAAAAACTTGGGCTTAGTCTTTTTACCTCTTACGCTCTCATGCGAGGATCTGTATTTCATCGCTATAGAAGAATATATAATGATTTAGAGACCGCAGGCGCAACTCTGGGATTCAGTAGTAGTATTCAGTCCACCAGTTTTGGAGGAAAATCTCTGGTTGAAGATTTACCATTATTGCTCAAGACTTTATCAGAAGCAACGCGCTGGCCTATCTTTCCACCTCTCCAATTAAAAATCCTCTTATCTCAAATCATTACAGGTTTACAAATTCGCGAACAGGATACCAGCGAACGTGCTTCATTAAAATTTGACGAGATACTTTTTCCAAACCATCCTTATGGACGATCTGAAGAAGGATCCCTCGAAACATTAACGAGAATCAAAAGATCTGATTTGATTAAATTTCATCAAAAATTTTACGGACCCTCTGGGATGGTCATTGCGATCGTAGGTGCAATCGAACACGATAAGGCAGTTGATCTTGTATACCAGACATTAGGTGATTGGGAAAACCCCATTTGGGTACCACCACCAACCATACCTGAAGTACCTAATAGAAATTTTTCTTATCGAGAACATATATCTATTCCAGGAAAATTTCAGACTGATATGATTATGGGCAGTTATGGTCCACAAAGAACCTCTCAAGAATTCTTAATTGCCTCATTAGGGAATAACATTCTGGGTCAATTTGGGATGATGGGACGTGTTGGTCAAGCTGTTAGAGAAAAATCAGGGCTTGCATATTACGCTTCCACTGCTTTAAATGCCTGGCAAAGTGCAGGTACCTGGGAAATTTCTGCCGGTGTAAATCCAAATAACATTGAAAAAACAATAGAGATCATTCAGAATGAAGTATCCCGTTTTGTGAGTGAAGCTGTCTCTGATCAGGAATTGGCTGATTCCAAATCTAATTTGATCGGATTAATTCCCCTTTCAATTGAGTCAAATGCTGGTGTTGCAAATGCCATAATCCGGATGGAAAGATATAAACTAGGACTTAATTATTTGCGAGAATATCCTGACATCATAGCGAATATTTCGAAAGAACAAATTCTTCAGGTATCTCGAAAATATCTTGATCCAACAAAATTAGTCACTATAAGTGCAGGAACTTGAGATTCATATGTTAAGAAATGGTGTAGATATTATTGAAGTAGACCGTTTGGAGAAAATCAATCCAGGCATCAGAGTGCGCTTTATTAATCGGGTCTACACAAAAACCGAAAAAGAAATTTGTGGAAATAATTATGTTTGTTTGGCGGGTCGATTTGCAGCCAAAGAGGCTGTAGCAAAAGTCCTTGGAACTGGTATAGGCGAAATTAGATGGAAAGATATCGAAATCCTGCGGGGTGAAGAAGGTCAACCCATTATTAAGTTGCATGCGAAAGCCAAAAAGAAGGAAATAGAATTGGAAATTCAACAATGGGCAATCAGTATTTCCCATAGTCGTACTTTGGCAATTGCTTTTGTCATCGCACAGTAATTTTAAGCTCGCTATTCATTGGTTACAGGTAAAATTGATTCACGATGAAAATTCTTGCTGTAAGTGATGTCGAACTGGGGTATTTATATAATCCAAAAATCGTTGATCGATTTTATGATATTGATATCATTCTGAGTTGTGGTGATCTGCCACATTATTATTTGGAATATATGATTTCGATGCTGAATATTCCTCTGTACTACGTAAATGGAAACCATGCAAATAAACTTGAATTTACAACCGGGGGAGAACGAAATTTTCCATGGGGTGCCAGAAATATCCATAAAAACTGTGTCACAGATGATACGGGATTATTGTTAGCAGGGATTGAGGGTTGCTTAAGATACAATCTGGGTGATTTTCAATATACGCAATCAGAAATGTGGAATCTTGTTTTCCAATTAATACCGAAATTATTCCTTAATAAACTCAGATTTGGACGATTTTTGGACATTTTCTTATCACATGCACCACCCTGGAAAATTCATGATCAGGATGATTTACCTCATCAAGGAATAAAAGCTTTTCGGTGGTTAATAAAAGTTTTCAAACCTACTTATCACCTTCATGGACACATCCATATATATAGAAACGACGCAATTACAACAACCCGGTATATGAATACAGATGTGGTTAATTGTTATGGCCATAAGGAACTAAGCTTAGATATTCGTCCATATATTAAAGAACAATCTATCTAAGCTAATTGTTGTCTCATTCCAATCCATATATAGTCAGGGGACAATCCTAAATTATAATCAAATTCGATTTCAGAATCTGAGTCGAGTAATTTGCCCTCAAATTTAGGGTTCAAAAAACATACAGTTGGTTCGTTGCCAAATTTCTTCTGGTAGTATTGAACGGCTAAACTGATTTTTTCATTGATATTTTTATGTGGGTCGTTATCGAACCAAATCATTCCTGTTGCCATAATCCTCCAACAATTAATTACCTTGCAATTTTGGTGCCCAAAACCTCACCCAATTCGAACCAATTTTAGTAACGAAATTTCTCTCTGGTTGTAATTGTTCTAATATTCCTGCAGGCATCAATTTCGTTTTCGAGGATGAGGGGTTGCTATCAAAATGACCAAATATTTTAGTTTTGTATTGGCTGAGTGGATGTAAAAGATCTGGATTTTTTCTTAAATCCAAACCTGAGACTACCCAAATTCTGGACAAAGCCCCATTTGAAAGTAACCATTCATAGTTAAGGCGTGCCTGAATATTCATATGACTGATTAATTCGCAATCATCGATAAAAAGGATAGCTGCGGGACCATGATTTCTTCCTGATAGCCTATCATCCGCTTTCTTAGCAAGATATTGGATCCAGTCTTCAGCGCTATTCTCATATTCCCCAGAAACACCAGCGCAATAAGAATATTGTGGATCAAAAACCTGAATCGTTTCCATCCACTTTTCAGGATAATGGCTTATGGTAATCAATTGTAGACTGGTGGGTTGAGAATATGCAACCAGTGATTTCATCATTACAGTCATCAGTTTGCGGATGGAAGGTAAATGATCATTTACAATTAATAATGAGCCTGGTCTTGGATCTACAAGATCAAAAAGAATCGGCATTTCCCCTGATTTACCTAGAATTGCAGTTATTTCAGGAATATTCGGATGTTGTTGAACAAATTCATCAAATGAATAATCAGCTTCATCATGATGATTCCGACTCTTCCTACTCAATTCTCCTTGGTAAAGTTTATTATTCAGCATTGTTTGGTGATAAATAGCATTTGTCATCTGATCCTCCAGAATATTTGTTCTATTATAGAACATTTATTCTTATTTTGTCAAGAGAACAAATTTTAAAAAATAATGTATTCTTAATCGGGAAATAATATTTGTAGGTATTTTCATAT
>JACZIY010000142.1 GCA_014860845.1 Anaerolineaceae bacterium | reverse complement strand
TTGTGATGGATAGACGATTATTGGCGAACCAATAGCTTAAATTAGATTTTATATTGGATGTGAATGAGTTTGTGTTAATCATGATAATCTCCTTATTAGAAAATATATTCTAATTTATATATTAGAACAAAATATCTAATTTGTCAATAGGGAAATTATTCTTCATATATAATTTGATAATATTTAAATGAGGTAAAAATGAGAGATGATTTTCGTTTGGTAGCGAGGATATATGATCGCATCATTAAGCCTAATCAAGATATCTCCTGGGGGAAAATCATATGTGAATTGGGTTCAACCTCAACGCTTTTAGATGTCGGTGGTGGAACTGGTAGAATAGCTGATGTGATGGCGAAATGTTTTGAAAAAATTTTGATTTACGATGTTTCGCTAGCGATGATAAAAGAATCGAAAAAAAAGAATGGAAAAATTTTTGGGATTTGCGGAAAAGTAGAAAATTTAGCCGTGAAGAGAGATTATTTTGATGCTGTCATCATGGTGGATACATTACATCATGTTGAAAACCATCATCAAGCCATTTTATCCATTCTTAATGTGCTTAAACCGGGTGGAATATTTATTTTAGAAGAACCTGATATCAGAAAATTTCCTGTGAAATTAATTGCTGTAATGGAAAAATTATTACTCATGCGCAGTCATTTTCTAAAACCTGAGGTGGTTGATAACTGGATTGACAAGAAAGAATTTACAGCAAAATTAATTGAAGAGGACAATAATTATTACTTTATAATCAAAAAAATATTTACTGAAGTCATAAAATGATCTATGGTATGATTGGCAAAGTTTAAAATTGGAGATATTAATGGTAGACATTACCGTAAAAAAATTAATCAATGTGCTTCCGAAAGTTTTTATTCCAGAAAAAGCCAAAAATACCAGAACAAATATTCAAATTATCGCCACTGGTACAGAAGGTGGTGAATGGGGAATTCGAATCATTGATCAGACCTGCAGTGTCGAAGAGGGTCTAATAGAAAATCCAGATTTTTCACTCATTGCTAATACTGATGATATATTGAAGATATTCCTAGGCGAATTAGATCCCTTGCGTGCTTATATGCAGGGAAAAATTCAATTTAAAGGTCGAATTAAACAAGCGCTTGAGATAACAGATTTATTCTCAACGAATAAGTCACAAATAGAAGCTATGATATAAATCAGGGTTAATAAAGACCCCAATCATCCATCAGACCTTCTTCAACCATTGAAAAGTCCCAGGGATCCATTCCAAAATCGATTGATGTTTCCCGTTCTAAAACCTCTTCAGCTTTTTTTCGTGTCGATTCAAGCATGGCAGGCCCATAAGGGCAAAATGGTGTAGTCAGAATCATGTTTACGATTGCCCGATTATCATCAATCGTTACATTGCGGATTAAACCCAATTGAATAATATTGAATCCAATTTCAGGATCGATTATTTCTTCCAATCCCTTTTTTAATTTTTCACTTAATTCTGGATGAGTTGTTTCTGAAAGCCAGATGGGGCGGTTGGAACCAGGTGTTTCACTCATAATAAAGTCTCCGATTTATTTTCCATTGGAATAACAAAACTACAACGTTTATCCCCTCGTAAAATGCAATTCAACTTATTAGCCGGAATATCCAACATTTCGGTGATAATCGTCTGGTCGAGTGTGCATACCTCTGGATGAGATTGAGCTACATGGAAATAAGGACAACTTATTTCATGGATCAGATAATGATCGTTTTTCTTTTCCCACTCAACATTAAATCCTTCTTCGTCCAGGAGATTTTGGATAAAGTTTAAACGATCTTCCATAGGAAGATTTTTTATAGTTTGTCGATGGGAAGAGGCTATGTCTTTTGCAATATCAGAAAAAATGTTATTCAGATCAACGGGCGTCAAAGATTCTTTAAACCGATCCAATATCCTGTTGGTTAAGCGATAATAACGTGATGGAAACCTTTCAAGGCCTTCATCTGAGAGGGAGTAGACCAATCTGGGGCGTCCTACACCATGTCTTTCTTCCTCAGCTAAAATTAAATCCTCAGCGAGTAAATTATTTAAATGATGTCTGACAGAAATTGTATTGATTGTCACAGCATCTGCCAAATCATTAATAGTTGATTTAGGGTTTTTCAATAAGAATAATAATATTTTTTCTCTCGTGCTTTTCATAAATAAATACCATGATTTAGTCTAATATTGTGGCAGTATATCATAAATAAAATGAAATTGTCAATATTTATGATTATTATAATAAATATTGACCCAATTATTCTAGCGTGATATAATTCGTGAAAATTCGGAGATGAAACCATCACCGAAACACAATTTTTATAAGGAGTTTACACGTTCATGTCTGAATTGGTCATAAAAAACTTACATGTAAACATTAATGGAAAAGAAATTTTAAAAGGTCTAAATTTCACGTTACCTAAAGGTGAGGTGCATGCTATTATGGGCCCAAACGGTACTGGAAAATCTACTCTTGCTTATACATTGATGGGGCATCCATCATATGAAGTAACTGAGGGTGAAGTATATTTTAAAGGTATCAATATTCTGGATTTGGAACCTAACGAACGGTCTATTTTAGGGATATTTTTAGCATTTCAATATCCTGTTGCAATACCAGGGGTAACTGTAGCAAATTTCATTCGCTCCGCTGTTAATTCTCGAAGACGAGCGCTACTTTCGGACGATAAAGGTGTTCCTTTGTTGGAGTTTCGTAAAGAAGTAAAACAAAAAATGGAATTGCTGAAGATGGATCCGTCTTTTGCTGGACGTTACTTGAATGACGGTTTCTCTGGGGGCGAAAAGAAGAGAGCCGAGATTTTGCAGATGGCAATGTTAAAACCTGAAATTGCTATTCTTGATGAAACCGATTCAGGCCTTGATATTGATGCCTTAAAAATTGTTGCTGATGGCGTAAATACCCTGCGAGGTCCAGACCTAGGCGTTGTTATCATTACCCACTATCAACGAATATTAAATTACATCAAGCCTGATTATGTACATGTAATGATGGATGGAAAAATTGTCGAATCTGGCAGGAGTGATCTTGCTTTACACCTCGAAGAACATGGCTATGATTGG
>JACZIY010000141.1 GCA_014860845.1 Anaerolineaceae bacterium | reverse complement strand
CAATTCTCCATAGTATAATCGACAAGCTTCAATATTTAAAATTTTTTAGGAATCTAATCAATGAGTTTCAACTTCAATCTGATCAACAACGAAAATAACGCCAGAGCTGGTGAGTTTGTTACTCCACATGGAACAATCCTAACACCTACCTTTGCTCCAGTGGGAACCCAGGCGACCGTCAAAACATTGACACCCGCTCAATTAGAATCGACCGGAGCAAATTTAATTCTTGCCAATACTTACCACCTCTTCCTTCGTCCAGGAGCGGACTTGATTGCCGAAATGGGTGGTTTGCATAATTTTATGCAATGGGATAAACCGATCCTGACTGACTCGGGTGGCTTCCAAGTTTTTTCGCTGGCAGATATGCGAAAAATTGATCAGGATGGTGTCACATTCCGTAGCCACATCGATGGATCCAAACAAAGGTTAACTCCAGAGATTGCAATTCAGATACAGGAAAAATTAGGAGCAGACATCATTATGGCTTTTGACGAATGTTCATCACCCTATGATGAATCATACAGTCTGAAAGCCATGGAAAGAACACATCAGTGGGCTATCAGATGTGTGAACGCCAAGACGCGTAATGATCAGGCACTCTTCGGTATCGTCCAGGGAGGTATCTTCCCGGAAATAAGAAAACAATCCGCTGAGTTTATCAGTTCCATTGATTTTCCAGGTTATGCAATTGGCGGATTATCAGTGGGCGAAACCAAGGTCGAAATGTATCACACAATTGAAATTGTAAATCAAATCCTTCCAGCAGAGAAACCCAGATACTTAATGGGAGTCGGTACGCCAGAAGATTTGATTTATGGGGTTCAAAGAGGAATCGATATTTTTGATTGTGTCCTGGCAACCCGGCTTGCCCGCCATTCAGCCGCCATTACGAATAATGGACGGCTAAACCTGATGAATTCTAAATATTCTCGTGATCCAGCCCCGATTGAACACGGATGTACTTGTTATACCTGCAGAACCTTTTCAAAGGCCTATATCCGCCATTTAATCATGGCTAAAGAGACTCTATCAGGTACGCTTATTTCCATTCACAATATACACATGCTTCAGACTTTGATGAGAAATATTCGTCAGGCAATACTTGAAAATCGATTTGATGAGTTTTCAAAATCCTATTTATTTAATTATCAATACAAACCAGGCATAACCGCCGATAAAATACTTTCATCTTAATAGGAGGTCTTATGACAATTTGGCAGGCATTCATTTTAGGAATCATTCAGGGAGTCACAGAGTTTTTACCAATATCAAGTTCTGGTCATCTGGTTATTACACCTTTTTTGCTTGGATGGAAAATTCCAGAAGTATATGTATTTACATTTGATGTACTCGTCCAAATGGGGACCTTGATCGCAGTAATCATCTATTTTTGGAAATATCTTTGGAAAATTGTTATTGCCGTCATAAAAGGCTTGATTGAAAAAAAGCCGTTTGGGTCTCAGGATGCAAAATTGGGTTGGTTGGTTGTGCTTTCTACTATCCCTGCAATTTTTGGGGGTCTTTTCCTTGAAGATCAGGTTGAAGCGGCTTTTAATTCAGTAGAAATAACAGCTGTTTTTCTATTGGTAACTGCTTTGTTATTATGGGTTGCAGAACGGTTAAGTAAGCAAATGAACAATATGGAAAATTTAACTACCATTGATGCATTCATCATTGGCTGTTTTCAGGTACTGGCAATTTTTCCGGGGCTTTCCCGGTCTGGCTCAACAATTGCAGGTGGCATCCTCCGCAAACTCAAGAGAGAGGAAGCTGCGAAATTCTCGTTTTTAATGTCGATACCCATAATGTTCGGTGCTGGGGTGATGAGCATAAATGATCTCTTAGCGGTTCCTAACTTAACCGACTTTCTACCGGTATTGCTGGTAGGTTTCATTACAGCTGGCATCGTCGGATTTATTTCTATACATTGGTTATTTAAATTCCTGAATAAAAATAAATTAGTAATATTTAGTGTTTATTGTATTGTAATATCCATTATCACTTTGGTAGTCAGCTTTATACGTGGATAATCCCTTCAAATAGTAGGTCCATTATGGCAATAACCGTAATTCTCAAAAAAAAAGAATATGTATTTGAAGAGACAAAAGATTTAACCGTCAGTAAAGTTTTTAAGAAATTAGACATTTTGCCAGAAACATATTTATGTGTTCGGGAAGGTGAATTAATCACAGAACGTGAACTACTTAAAGATGGAGATGTAATTCGATTTATTCCTGTAATTTCCGGTGGCTGATAATGAAATGCAGAAAATGTAACCAGAAAGCAGTGATCAACATGCGCCAGCATAAACTGGCTCTCTGTAAACCTCATTTTTTAGAATGGGTTTGTGACCAAACCGAACGCAATATAAAAAAATATAGACTGTTTGCCAAAGATGATAGAGTCCTTGTCGCCGTGTCTGGCGGAAAAGATTCCTTAGCCTTATGGGATGTCTTGAATAAGCTTGGTTATTTAACTGCTGGCGTGTACATCAATTTAGGCATTTCTGGTGATGACCAGTACTCATTTAAATCTCAAACCATCGCTGAGAAATTTGCTTCAGACCGTAACCTCCTTTTACATGTTGCCAATATAAAATCCGATTATGGAAAAACCATTCCAGAATTTTCTGAGACAAACAAACGGGGAAAATCAAAACCCTGTTCAGTCTGTGGTTTGATCAAAAGACATACAATGAATGAAATTGCCTCCAAGCATGGTTATGATGTACTTGTGACCGGCCATAATTTGGATGATGAAGTATCTGTTTTGTTCAATAATGTTCTGGGATGGCAGGTTGATTTTCTCCGTCGCCAGTCTCCATTAATTCCCGCAAAAGTAGGGTTGATCCCTAAAGCTAAACCTTTTTGCCGATTCTATGAACGTGAAACAGC
>JACZIY010000140.1 GCA_014860845.1 Anaerolineaceae bacterium | reverse complement strand
GACCCAATCAAAAAAACTTTTAGGGATGATGACGGGAATAAGTTTATAGACCCAGTTTTGATAAAGGATCATTTTGACATCCGCACCCAACATTCTGGGAGCGATGCTCATATGATACAGCACCTCACCGATTGTCCAGGCCTGGTTATCGCTGGGAAGACTGAAGGCTTCATCCGGGATGCTGTTCAGTAATTCGTGAAAAGATGTTCGGGTTTCTTCAATCTCCTGTCTTAATGCTTCGCGCTTATTCATGCCAAACAAGTTCCTTTCCTTATCTACTGGAAGGTGGAAATGGTTATATTAATTACAATTCATGTGTTTTTTATGAATAACACCTTATTGATCTGTCGTTAATAATACTGGTAAATCCATTGGAATCCCCTTATTTTCATCGATGATTAAAGACAAAGCTTCATTCGGGCATTGATCGACACAAACGCCGCACCCCATACATTTATCCCAGGAAATGAGGACATGATTTTCAAGCGATAATGCTTCAAAAGGACAGTAATCAACACATGTCCCACACGCGCCACATAGTTCTTCGTCTGCTACAGCTACAAAACCTGATGAAGCCATCATGGGTATACCATATTTATTCATGGTTTCAATGCCACCGCAACAACATTTGCAGCAATTACAGATGACATAAAAGCGATCATGCATGGCATTTTTAAACCAGGCTGTGTGAACATGACCGCGTTGGTGTTCCGCTTCGAGCAGTTCCAATGCTTCGGATTGTGAGAGTGCTCTGCTTTCATTAGGGTGATGTTCCAACATGAAATTTGCAAATGGCTCACCAAAGAACATACAAACCTGTGTGGGGGAACAGTGGTCCTTGCGAGCATGCCGGCAACCACATTCGTAGACAGCTATGGTTGGTGTGGCGGATAATACCAGGTCTCGAGCGATTGGGTAGGGAATTACCTGCTCCAAATCTCTTAACGGAATATTTTCATGTATCATGATTAAATTTTCGGCCTGTTTCTCAGGAAGAACTTTCCCATGATATTGGTCAGCCCACCATTTACGACCGGATTGGCTTGAACGTGGGCCGATCTGATTAATAAATAACTTTATATAGGGTCTCTGCCACCTCATATATATGTATCCATGAAAGGTGCTTAGATTGAAGAAGCGTTTTAAACCACCTTCGCGAATGAATTGTATAGTAGATGGAATGAATAACCGGCCTCTTTCCCCAACCAGCCAAATAAATACGCCTGTTATCAAGAAAATGCTTAAGATCGCAATCAATATCGTCCAAAACATATGAGGCTCCTTTTGGAAGATGAGCGATGGAATTTCAATGATTAAATAATTTTTGAGACGCAATTTAAAAAATTATTGTCAGTAGCAGTATGAGAGAAACAATGATGGAAAGACTGGATTAATATAACAAGTATAGCGTTTTTACGCTCCAATTTCTATATCTGGTCGGAATCAGATTCACCTTTAT
>JACZIY010000139.1 GCA_014860845.1 Anaerolineaceae bacterium | reverse complement strand
TGCGATTCAAGATGTGCTTAATTCTGGAAAATTTATCCTCGGACCTCAAGAAAAAGACTTCGAACAGGAGATTGCAGCTTATTTAGGCGTAAAACATGCCATTGGTCTCGCATCCGGTACAGATGCGCTCATTATTGCCTTGAGAGGTGCTGGAATTGGACCAGGCGATGAAGTCATCGTCCCTGCTTACACTTTCTTCGCCACTGCTGGTGCTGTGTTGAGTGTGGGTGCCACACCTGTATTTGTTGATATCACTCCAGATACTTACTTGATGGATACCAGCCTACTATCTGGAGCGCTTACTGAACACACTCGAGCGATCATCCCCGTGCATCTTTACGGACAGGCAGCTGATATGGACGCCATTATGGAATTCGCCCGATCTCACAACCTGATCGTTATCGAGGATAATGCTCAAGCGTTTGGTGCTGAATACAAAGGTCGTAGAACCGGAAGTATAGGTGATATTGGCTGTTTGAGTTTCTTCCCCAGCAAGAACCTCGGTGGCTATGGTGATGGTGGTATGCTGGTCACCCATTCTGACGAACTAGCGAGGATGGCACGTATGCTGCGCACCCATGGCTGGCAAAAGAAGTACTTCCCTGAGGTCCTGGGATACAACAGCCGTCTGGATGAATTGCAAGCAGCCATCCTACGTGTTAAACTCAAATATGTGGATGGTTGGAATCAGCTGCGCCGCGAAATTGCCAGACTGTATGACCAGGAACTGATCAATATTGGCGTGCAACCACCAGTTGTTGCCCCCGACCAGACTCCGGTTTACCACCTCTACATGATACGATTGAAAAAGCGTACTCAGGTACAACAGGCACTTAAAGCTGCAGGCGTAGCTTCGGACATTTACTACCCTCAACCCCTGCATCATTGTCAGCCATGCAAGGGATTACCCATACCATCTGCTGGATTGCCTGTCTCTGAAAAGGCAAGCGAGGAATTATTAGCCATTCCACTTTATTCTGAAATGATCACTGATCAAGTAGAGTTGGTGGTGAAGACAATTCAAAAAGCCATGGACAAAGAATGAAAATTCTTTCTATCGTCGGTGCTCGACCACAATTCGTTAAAGCAGCCATACTTTCCCGTGAGCTGCGAAAAGAATACACTGAAATTCTGGTGCACACTGGGCAGCATTACGATGCCAACATGTCGGATGTTTTCTTCCAGGAAATGGAGATCCCAAAGCCCAATTACAACCTCAATATCGGATCCAGAAACCATGGGGAACAGACTGGAGCCATGCTAAAAGGCATTGAAGAAGTATTGCTCAAAGAAGAACCTGATTGGTGTCTGGTGTATGGTGATACCAACTCGACCCTTGCAGGTGCACTGGCTGCTGTCAAACTTCACATCAAGGTAGCCCATGTGGAAGCAGGTTTACGCAGCTTTAACCGCAGGATGCCAGAAGAAATCAACAGGGTATTAACCGATCATATCTCGGATTTATTGCTCTGCCCTACTCAAACCGCAGTTGATAACCTCAAGCAGGAGGGAATTACCAAAGGTGTACACCTGGTTGGCGATGTCATGTACGAAGCTTTGATGTGGGCTGTTGAAAAAGCTAGAACACATTCCTCAATCCTAAAAGATCTAGAACTAGCACCTAAGAATTACTTGCTTGCTACCGTTCATAGAGCTGAAAACACCGATGACCCGGAACAACTTAACAATATTTTGACTGCATTCAATCAATTAACTGAAACCCTTGTTTGGCCTGTACACCCTCGTACTCAAAAGAAACTTGTAGACTTGAACTGGCAACCAGAGAAGCACATTATATTGATCGAACCAGTTGGTTACATGGATATGGTGAGATTGGAAGAAAATGCTCGAACAATTATCACCGATTCCGGCGGCATTCAGAAAGAAGCTTTCTGGCTTCAGGTACCTTGTATTACTTTGAGAGATGAGACAGAATGGGTGGAAACTGTTGAAAGTGGATGGAATACTCTTACCAGTATAAACCAAGAAAAAATTCTAGAATCCATAAATGCAAATAGTACAAATTTTTCAAGAAAAGATGATCTTTTGAAAGAAAAATCCCCTTCAAAAATCATTATTAGATTATTAAAACAATGAATCAAGAGTTCAGAAATACCAAAATAAGTTTATATTAGAAGCGGAGAACCACGATTATAAAAATTATAATTCTTTTCTTAGAGGTGAACTCTTAATGATCCCTGTAACAAAATCATTTCTTCCCCCAATAAATGAATATATCCAATACCTCGAAAAAATTTGGGAGTCAAATCAGCTTACCAATCATGGACCTTTTGTAAAAGAATTAGAAACCAAATTAGAGGACTATTTAGGTGTAAAACATCTCTTCTTTGTCACTAATGGAACGATTGCCCTCCAGATTGCCATCAAAGCCCTGGATTTGCATGGTGAAATTATCACCACTCCATTTTCATATGTCGCTACAACTTCCAGTATTGTCTGGGAAGGTTGTAGTCCAGTTTTTGTGGACATTGAACCTAGTACTCTTTGTATAAACCCGGATCTGATTGAAGATGCTATTACATCTGAGACATCTGCGATATTAACAACTCATGTTTATGGTATTCCCAGTGATGTTGATAAAATCTACGAGATAGCTCAAAGACATAATATTAAAGTTATCTATGACGCTGCGCATGCATTTGGTGTCCGATTTAAAGAAAAATCATTGGTGTCATATGGAGATACTTCCACTCTAAGTTTTCATGCTACCAAACTATTTCATACAGTCGAAGGGGGAGCTATCATCACTCAGGATGATGAAATCGCAAACCGTATTAGCTATATGCGAAATTTTGGACACAAAGGTCAGGAAGATTTTTGGGGACTTGGTATCAATGGCAAGAATTCTGAGTTTCATGCAGCAATGGGCTTGTGCAATCTCAATCACATTTCTTCGATTATTGAGAGAAGAAAACAGGTGAGTGAATGGTATGATGATTTATTACAAGATTCTGA
>JACZIY010000138.1 GCA_014860845.1 Anaerolineaceae bacterium | reverse complement strand
GCAATACTCTTGATCTTTTTATTCAACTTTACCAGTTTCGCCGTTATTTTATTATTAGGTGGACCGAAATTTTCCACGCTGGAAGTGGAAATTTATGTCCAGGCATTGCATATGCTCAACCTGCCGGTAGCTGGCTTGCTTTCGGCTATTCAATTACTCTTCACACTGGTATTGACAATTTTATATACAAGATTGATTAAGACGAAATCTGTTCCTTTAACCCCCATTGATCCCGAAGAAATTGCTAAACCAATCATCGGGTGGAAACTGCGAATATTTCTGATTGGGACAATGACTTATTTGATTGCATTATTTTCCGCACCTTTGTTCTCATTGGTTTTGAGATCATTTTTATTGTCTGGTACCAATAGAAATGGAGATGGGTTGTCTGGCAATCGATTTTCTCTAATTTATTATCAGGAATTGTTTTTGAATCGACGTGAATCGCTATTTTATGTTCCTCCCATTGATGCAATTTTCAATTCGTTGTACTTTGGTCTGGTAACTGTAGGAATCGCCATATTCTTGGGTTTTTTGGCTGCGAGAGTAATCTCATCCCACTCTCGTTGGGGAAGACTCCTTGATCCCATCCTGATGCTGCCATTAGGAACTTCCGCGGTTACTTTGGGTTTGGGGTTCATACTGGTCTTTAATCGTCCCCCTCTTGATGTTCGTTCATTTCCTTTGCTAGTCCCAATCGCCCATTCCCTGGTTGCCATGCCTTTTGTCGTCAGGATATTACAACCTGTGATTGCTTCCATCCCACGTGAGTTGAAATATTCTGCTATGGTATTAGGGGCATCTCCCTGGAGGACATTCTGGCAGGTGGATTTTCCGATTTTATTTCGAGCCATTATATCGGCAGCATTGTTCGCTTTCACGATTTCGCTGGGGGAATTCGGCGCAACAACCTTTCTAGCTCGACCAGAACAACCAACGATACCCATCGCCATCTATCGCTATCTATCGCAACCTGGTGGACTGAATTATGGCCAGGCTATGGCAATGTCCACTATCCTGATGATCATCTGTGCAATGTCAATCTTCCTGATCGAACGATTAAAATTACCTAACATTAAAGAGTTTTAGAATTGAGTTCAACATGTTATCTGTGAAAAACCTCTACAAAGAATATGAAAACCAGCCATTATTACAAGGTGTAAGTTTGATGTTCAACAAGGTGAAACAATCTGTCTGTTGGGGAGATCAGGCAGTGGAAAAAGTACAATATTAAGGATCATTGCAGGAATTGAAGCACCTGAATCCGGAGATGTATATTGGAACAATCAAAATCAAAAGGACGTCCCGGTTCATAAAAGACAATTTGGGTTCATGTTTCAGGATTATGCTTTATTTCCACATAAAAATGTGTTTGAAAATGTGGCATTCGGGTTGAAGATGCAAAATTTACCTTCTGATCTGGTTGAAGAAAAAGTAAACGCCGTGCTCACTAAAGTAAAAATGCAGAAGTTCAGCCATCGTCAGGTCGCGGATCTTTCAGGAGGAGAACAACAGCGGGTTGCATTGGCAAGAGCTCTGGCACCTGAACCGCGTTTATTAATGTTGGATGAACCATTGGGTGCCCTGGATCGGAATTTACGTGAACAATTGATGGATGAATTGAGATTACTTCTGCATGAAAGTAATATTCCTGCCATTTATGTCACCCATGATCAGGAAGAAGCATTTACGATTGGAGATCGTCTGGTTTTGTTGAATGAAGGCAAGATTATTCAAAATGCATCCCCGGAAGATGTTTATCAAACCCCAAAAAATGGCTGGGTAGCCAAATTTATCGGTTTATCCAATTTGCTTGAAGGTGTTATCCAATCCACTCAACCGTTAATTGTCAGGACTAAAATTGGTGATTTTTCAATAAAAACGGAATTACCCAAAAAAGAAAAATTGGGAGTTCCGGTTATTTTACTTTTACGCCCCGATGCATTATCGATTCAAGACAACAATATGAATCAATTCCAGGTACAAATTCTGGATGATGTATTTTTAGGAAATCAATGGCGGGTGAAATTACGAATCAATGATCTGGAGTTTTCCTTTCTGGTGGATGAACCGATATCAATTGGATCGACCATCAAAATTTCAATTGACCCTAATCAGATTAATCTTCTGCAGGATGAAAAATGAGCATAATTACAGTTATCAAACAAAATGCAAGAGGTGTTGAAACCTGGCGATATGAAGGTAAGGAATTACTGCGTGATAAAAATATTGTGATGGTTGAGGCTTTGTTTAATCGCGATGATACTATTTTGCTCGAAATTGTGATTAAGCGAAACGACCGATTTTTGGAAGCCTTTTTCACAGATCGATGGTACAACATTTTCGAAATTCGAGATCGGGATGATAACGATTTGAAAGGTTGGTATTGTGATATCTGTAAACCAGCGATCATCACCAATCACCAGATTTCCTACGAGGATCTCGCCCTGGATTTATGGGTTTTTCCTGATGGAAGAAAAATCATCTTTGATGAAGATCAATTCAATCAACTGGATTTAAGTGAGACAGTTCGAAATATGGCTCTCGAAAGCTTACAAGACTTGAAAGATAATTTTTTTGAGATTGTAAATCAATTGCCTAAGGTTCAAGCGTAATTTCAAAACTATACAAATATAAAGTACCAGGTAAACGGGACGAACTTTCCTGGCGTACCGTGAAGCGGATGTTCGTGCTTTCATCTACGGAATAAGGAATATATGCTTCGAATGGAATGTGGCTTAAGATTTGATTGGGTGCTTCCACTTCCACTCTTGCATCTCCGACAATATTTCCATCCGGATCAATACACTCGATGATAATTGGTGCGGTGCTCAGAATGCGTGCCAGACCCTGTACGACAATTACACCACCTTGAATAGTATCCTCTGCAGCTGGTTGACGAATGATATAAGGCTCGGTTAAGTCTTTTGGCGGGGTAATTTTATTACTTCCCAACTGAATTAATAACAGATCTACTGAAGTTAATGCCATCATGCGACTAAAACGGTCCTTTGTGTAGATTGATAATCTGCCATATTCAGCCACTCTTTGTAATTCAAAATTTACTTCAGGTGCAATTCCAATTCGTCGCCCCAGATAATTTTGATAATTAATATTTTCCTTTGTAATCATTCTGCCATCCTCACCGATTAATTCGACAATGATCAGACCATCTTCACCTGGGCTGACAATTGCTTCGGGGCGAACAGGTGAGGAAACAAAAGAAAATGGACCAATATTATTGATCCGAAAAAACGCTAAAGACGGGGTAGGTGTTTTGGTAGGTATCGGTGTGCGTGAGGGTCTGAATGTTCGGGTTGGAATTGGTGTTCGAGATGGAATTCTTGTGCGTGTAGGTGTTAGGGTGATTGTAGGAGTCAATGTAGTCGTTGCAGATAGATCTGGTGTATATGTAAGGGTTGGTTCTGGTGTAAATGCGGATGTAACTGTTTCTGAAGGAACGGTTGTTTCAGTAAGTATGTCAGTAGGAATAATTTCTAGGGTTGCTGAGAATGGAATTGAAGGAGTAGTGGAGTCAATAAATGTCTGGCTCGTTTCAGGTACTTTAGTTTCAGAATTAGGTTGTTGTCCACTACAAGCAGAAATTGCGAATATGAGAAATGCCAGGCAGATCATTAATAAATTTCGTCTGGTTTGGAAAAGCTGATGAATAACTCTGTTTATTTTTTCCATATTTAATCTACAAAAGCTGGGGCAATTTCATGCAAAAATTGTTTGATGGCTCTTTCTCTCTCGGATTGGGAATTTACTCTGAAATTTAGGACCGCATAATTCATACCGGCATTTTGATAATCGTTGATTTGCTGAATAATCTGTTCATTGTTCCCTGAAATAATAGACGATCCTTCAGCCTCATGATGATCACCAAGAATTATGCCTAAACGGACCGCAATCGTAAATGGACGAACTTGAATAATTGATTGTACATC
Organism: Anaerolineaceae bacterium; assembly: GCA_014860845.1. The sequence goes on along the minus strand of JACZIY010000138.1, from coordinate 819 downwards.
ATGTAGCGATTCTTTTAGTTCCATTGGTGAACTAGCATTTGGATGCCAGCCATCACCTAATCCGATCGCACGTTTTATTGCTTTTTGAGAATCACCTGCAATCCAGAGAGGAGGTCCACCCGCTTGAATCGGGGTTGGGGAGAAGAACATGTTATCAAAACGATAAAACTTACCCTGAAAACTCACATTTCGTTGACCCCGCCAACAGGTTCTTAGAATTTTTACCGCTTCGTTCATGCGTTCGCCACGGGTGTGAAAATCGTATCCAAGATTTTGATATTCACCTTTGGACCAGCCAACACCCACACTGACAATTAATCTACCCCCGGATAAATTGTCCAGTGTCGCCAATGATTTTGCCACCTCAATGGGATTGCGTTGCGGTAAAACCAATGTTGATAAACCAAGTTTTATCGTTCTGGTGCTGGCAGCCAGAAATGACATCGTTGATAATGATTCATAAATATGGCCAAATACCTCTGCGTCAGCTTCTGGCAGAGCAAGATGATCTGTCAACCAGACAGAATCAAAACCATTATTTTCAGCTACAATCGCAGAATCAATGATGGCTAAACGTGATGCTTGCGGACCGTAATTTGGAAGGACAAGACCAAATTTCATGGTATGAATTATATATTGAATTTCGTTACGACAGTCTCAAGATCTCTGATGGTTAATGGTTTTGGAAGGAATCCGTCAGCCCCAACAGCGATTGCCTTTTCAGTTTCAAAATCAGGTTCACTGGCAGAGAGAATGATGATTGGTGTCTTCATGGTTATTTCATTATTGCGTAAATGTTTAACAACATCGAATCCATTT
>JACZIY010000137.1 GCA_014860845.1 Anaerolineaceae bacterium | reverse complement strand
ACCACCGGGAAGCCGTCCACATCCACATAGCTGATGAATTTGAGATTGTCGAGTTTGTTGAATAAGCCATGAATCCAGGGGTTGAGCACTTTGGGTTGGGTATTTTTCTTTGCAAGTGTACGGGCGAGGATGGTTTTGATGGCGGCAAAAATGACATTACCCATCGGCAGTGCCATGCGTCCGCTCTGACTGACCAGATCCATATAGTAGGCAGTGTGCACGCCAAAATAGGCGTTATAGCGGAACATGGCCAGGTTGTTGTAGTTCTCCATCTCGGGCCCCTGTTTGGTCTTATGGGTATACCTGGCTTTACCCATCCAGAGTTGTTTGTCCAGGGACATGATCAGGAAGCCACATTGAGGATTTTCCAGGATGTAGCCTTTGCTCAACCCCTCGGTGAATTGTCCCCACACCAGCTTGTCGGGTGCGTAGGGACGGATGGAGGAGAGCATGGTCAGGTGCGGTTCGCCCTGCGGTGTGACAGTTGCCAGCAATCCCACCTTGAGTTCCACATCCAGATCGCGAATATCTTGTTCGGTAAACAGGTTCATTCTATCCTCCTACTTCAGTTTGTACTCGGCTTGCACCGGTGACGATGATTTTTTCATGCGAAAATGGGCTTGCCTGAGCCCACATATAGCGTTCGTCCAATTGGGACTGGGTGAAAAGTTGAGTCTGGTCATACTGCCATTCCAACCCCAGACGGCGGTATTTATCGCGACACAGGTTGTTGAAGGCGCACAGTTCCCAGCGTTCGACTGTGCCATCCAGCTCGGATGCCAGAAAACTGCCGATGGCGAAAAGATTCAATGGCATGTCGGTAGCTTCCGGGATAAGCGGGGTACGGATCCAGAGTTTTTTGGAACCTCCGGCAGCGCGAAGGTAATCGCGCACAAAAATCAGGTTTCGCAAAATCGGCTCATTGTGCTGTCCAGTATGGTCCTGATGGGCATGTGGATCCATGAGCTTGAGGTCGAACAGCACCAGATCGGTATAGGGTAGCACCTTCACAAACTGGCTTTGGGATACCATACCACAGGTATCCAGGGCTGTATGCACGCCAGCTGCTTGCAGGTTGGCCATCACGGCTGCAACGAAATCTGCCTGCAGCATGGGTTCACCACCGGAGAAGGTCACCCCGCCGTCACTGGTCTGATAATAACTGCGGTCTTTGAGTAACTCTGCAGTCAATTCTTCCACACTGATCTTTTTTCCCAGCAGTTCCCAGGCACCACTAGGGCACTTCTGGACGCATTGGGCGCAGGTATCACACAATTCGTGGTTAATGATGATTTCATTGTCAACAATGCTCAGGCAACCTTGTGGGCAAACTTCCACACACAATCTGCAGCCAATGCAGTTGGTCTCAATGCGCTGCACCTGCACCTG
>JACZIY010000136.1 GCA_014860845.1 Anaerolineaceae bacterium | reverse complement strand
GGTTTACCCTTAAACCAAAACAACTCACCATAGTCATTTTCCCAATCAAAGATACCTGTCACACCCCTATAATTTTCCAACAACTTGCTGAAGGTCCGTCGAATAGACTCCGATTCACTAAAAAGTATGCTCATACGTGTGCCGGTGGTGCCAAAACTGAACAGGACCAGGTCGGTTGGTTTATTGAATGCAAAGTGTTTGGAAAGGTCTGCATAGACTGTCAGGTAAATGAAACCGATCGCAACCCGGCGAATTCCATCTGAGTCAGGTGGGGCGCGATATGCATCAGCGTCTTTATTATGGGACAGGTAGTCCAGGATGGCTTCATCCTCATCGAAGAACAGTGAAGTGGCAAAATTGAATTCTGGAGCATCGGATTGGATCTCGTCTTTCTCCCCAAAGTCTGTCATGATTGGAAGGACGAGATCTTGGCGGTCGGGGAAATGGACAGTGGTTGGAGGTAGGTCGATCCCTTCGGCAATCTTCGTTACACCAAGGAGTGCATCCCAGAGGTGTTCCTTTTTGAAATATAGAAGGTAATTGTAATTCAGTCCCATAAACTATCCTCAATCAAGTTGTTCTTCTCCATAATCCACAATGGGGGATGGGAGAAGGCACGCTTCCCATCCCCCATTGTTTACCTGCCTTCTTATTTGCATATCATCAACTAGCTCTCAAGTTATCCAAAATCATCATCACTAATTATCATATAATAATAATGAGTTGAATACAAACGGGTTGATTTGGTTAGGTACTGTATTCTATATCTATGAAGGTTAGTGTATGATTATCTACGATCTTGCAACATTAACATGATGATATTCAAGGGACTTAAAGCTTGACACATTCATCCTGGACCTTCCGCATTTTTGTAAGTTTCACCTTCAGTATCCTAATTTCAGTAAAACGTCAAAATGCATGAGGAAGCTTTGAACGTGCAGTATTTGACAATCGAAGATTGGCAATAATTAAATGGCTGATGTTTTCATTTCTTACTCCCGCAAAGATATTGCCTTTGCTCACCTGATCTATGATTCTCTTCGGCAAAGCCAGATAGATACTTGGATTGACTGGGAGCGCATACCGATAGGGGTTCATTGGTGGCAGGAGATTTGTGATGCAATTGAGAATGCCAATGTCCTATTATTCATTATCAGTAAGACTTCCATTGAGTCACATGTATGCAAGGATGAGATCAATCATGCCTTAAAAAATAACAAGCGGATCATTCCCATTCTAGTGGATGACATCAAACTGGAAGCTATCAAGGAATTTGTTGTTGATATAACTCAGATCAACTGGATCATTTTCCAACGCGATAACTTTTTCTACTTGGAAGAGAATACGGCTTCTAAATCGCAGGATGAGGCAGATCGGCAGGTGGCAATTCCGAAATCACCTCAATTTGAAGCAGCGATTGAAAAACTCAATAAAGCTATTTACACTGATTGGGATTGGCTGAAATTCCACACAAAACTCCAGGTGGAAGCTCTACGCTGGGAAGAAAATAATAAGACCTCGAGTTATCTACTCAAAGCTGTTGATTGGAATGAAGCTAAATACAGATTAGTAGGGGATCGAGAGACATATAGCATAAACCAAGCAAAAGAACATGCATTTGATTTTGAACACATGCTGGATCAGAGAGGAGGCAAAGATCCAGAATTAACTCCTATTCAAATCGAATTTCTTCAAAAGCATAGATCGAACGAATTAATAGCTAGCAAATGGTATTGGCATAAGAAAGATGATAATGAATACCATGCTATGGATCATGATTATGTTTGTTATAGGTGTAATTACATTTATGTTTTTACTCCTGCAGACCATGAGCCCATCCCAAAGGAATGCCCAGCATGTGGATTTCCAAGATTGAAGATGAACAAACAATTAGGATCAAGCTGATAGGTAAAATGGTGATTCAACATTAGCATTTTGAAACCACCTTGCCTGTCAGCCAAGATAATCTTCCCAATAATCGCCTATCATAATCGAGAGCTTCATTCATTACCTGGCGATAAGTCTCCTGTGATCCACGGCATATCATTAATGGCAACATCGAACAAGTACGATGGAGCGATGCTCTGCCTGAGAGAAAACATCCATCTATTGCACCTAGGCCGAGGAGCTACTGTACCACCCCAGAGAGGGAGATAATAGTATTGAGTTTTGAGGTTGGAGTTTTGAGAGACCCTCTTTAAAACAAATGCCGGTGCGAGGGGGAGGTAAGTGATAATGCCTGACTTGACGATAAAAAACCGCCTCCTTTCGCGGGGGGCTTTA
>JACZIY010000135.1 GCA_014860845.1 Anaerolineaceae bacterium | reverse complement strand
ATGCCCGGTCCGTCCTCGGTGGAGAGGCGTTGCAGGTGCAGAATGGTTCCAGTATCAGTCATGCTTTACATCCGGTGGCTTTCACGGGCGATGATCTCGTCCTGCAGTTCCTTGCCGATGCTGGTGAAGTAGGCGTTGTAACCAGTGACACGTACCAGCAAGTGGCGGTAATTCTCAGGGTTTTTCTGGGCTTCGCGCAGGATATCGGCGTTGATCATGTTGATTTGCAGGGCAGTGCCGCCGTTTTCGATGTAACCACGCAGGAAGCCCTTGAATTTCTGCTTATGTTCGGGATCGCGCACCAGGGAGGGGCTGAAGGACATGGTATGGCTACCGCCATTGGGCAGCAGGTTGATGTAATCCTCCCAATCGCCCATGCCATCGAGTGCTTTGCCACCCAACACCTTGCCCACCGAGTTTACATTGGCAGTGGGACCGTAAATATCGGCACCATTGGAGGGGCACAGGGCATTGCTCAGGAATTGTCCGCGCGGTCTACCATCCGGGCTGGCGGGCAGTACAAAGCTATCGGCCACCCAGTAGTTCCAGCTCAGCATACCCGGGCGGAATTGACGACTGGTGCTGCTCGTTTTGTGTTTCCAGGCTTCTTCGCTCCAGACTTGCATGACATGATACGCCAGGGCATCCGCCTGTTCATCGTCGCGACCATATTTGGGGGCTTTGTGCTTGGCACGCGCCTGCAGCACTTCATGTCCGACCCAATTATCACGCAATGCCTTAACCAGTTCTGCCATGCTGCAGATTTTCTCGTCAAACACCAGATACTTGACTGCCAGCAGCGAGTCGACTGTGGTGGCATAGGTGACAGCTTCGATAGTAACGAACCCCAACTCTGGACCACCCTGATTGATATCCAAACCTTTCTCCGCGCAGCCTTTCACCAGACAGGAGAGATACGGGGTGGGGGAGAAACGGGCACGAAAGGCTTCTCCCTGCTCGTAGTGATCGACAATTCGCTGGATGATGTGTTGGGTTTGGGTGTTATAGGCATTCCAGAACTGTTCCCAGGTGGTAAAGGCGGTTGGGTCGCTGGTATCTGCTCCCCAACGATGTGGTTTTTCGGTTTTCCCGCTCATTGGGTCGGTGAAAGGCAGCAGATCATAACCACCGGTGAGAGCCAATTCGACGGCTTTCAGTAAATTCAGATTGGCATCTACGGTTCCGGAGCGGTCATTGCCGACCATGGTGTTTTCCAGGCAACCCACCGGGGCATACTCATGCACATTGTCCTTATTGATCAGGTGTTCGACCCCGGCTTTTTTGGCTTGCAGGAGCATCCCAGCCATGGAGCGTTCATCAAAGTTGAGTAGAAATGGTGCTCCCTGGCTATCAGCGACCATCTCAACAACCTTGTCGAGCAGGTCATCCGGTGTTCCGCGATGCAGGCGTACATTTGGCTTC
>JACZIY010000134.1 GCA_014860845.1 Anaerolineaceae bacterium | reverse complement strand
GCCATGTCCTTTCCCGGCATAGATGAATGCCCGGGGGTGCCAGCAGCACGCAACTTAAGACTCAAATGACCTTTTTCGGCCGTTCCAATTAATGCAACCGGCTCATCCACCCCAGCAATCGTCCCTTCCATGATCGCGCCGCCTTCATCTACCATGGCAGCCAGATGAACACCTTGCGTCTTCAGGTGTTCCACAATCTTGGCTGCACCATATTGACCACCCAACTCTTCGTCCTGACCGAAGGCAAGGTAGATCGTCCGTTCAGGTTCGAAACCTTTGCCCAATAACAATTCGGCAGATTCAAGCGTAGCCATCATTTGTGATTTAATATCAATGGTACCGCGTCCCCAGACGAATCCCTCTGCAATCTCGCCAGAAAACGGGGGATAAGTCCACTTATCCAGGGTGGTTGGATCCGCTGGAACAACATCCTGATGGGCTGCAAATAGAATCGGATTGCGATCCTTTTGTTTTCCTTCCCAGGTGAATAATAGACTGGCATCACTGATCACTTCTCGTTTCATCTTTTGATGCACCAGAGGGTACATTTTTTCTAATCTTGTGTGCAACTTCTTGAATGGCTCATAATCAAAGTGGCCACGTTCATTCGATATGGTTTCCAATCGAATGACTTCAGCCAGGCGATTTGCAGCACCATCAACATCCACTTCCACCAATTCAATCTCTTCGATAGGTGGCAAAGGACGCATAGCACGCGCTGTTCGGATCAGCATAAATGCCGCCAGAAATAACAAAATTACAACAATGATAATAACAGTTTCCATCTTACCTCGAATTCATTCTCAATCCTTTTCCAGCATCCAATGATTCTTGATGTTCGTAAAAAGGAATTTATCGGACTGATTATAGCATGCCTTTGTTTAAAGACATTTGTCATAAAAAATATCGGGATTAACCTGCAAGAATCAAACATAATTCAATGATAATTATCTTTACATTCAGGAAAATTTCCACTAACCAGGAATGGTCCTCCCCATTAGTATTAGAAAATGGATCATCAAGAATTATCTGCATTGCCTATATTTAAATCATTTAGATCCCAACAGATCCAGTTGATCAAACCTTTTATGGAGTTTTGTTCATTTCCTGCGAATATGGTAATATTTCATCAAGGTGATCGGGCTGATAATTTTTACATTTTAACGACAGGTGAGATTGCTTTGCACTTCAAACCATACGATGGGCCTTCGCTGGTGATAACAAAAATAGCATCTGGTGATGTCTTTGGGTGGTCTGCGGCATTAGGGCGTAGCAAATACAGCGCCGCAGCCATTGCGACCAGTGATATAAAGGTCATTCGCATGCAAGCCAGCAATCTGCAAAAATTATGCATAATCGACCCTGAAACAGCTGTCCTCTTCCTCGATCGCCTGGTTGGTGTAATATCAGGAAAATTACAAGTCACTCACCAAGAGATTCTAAACTTATTTAGCAACGGGATGAATCTCAACAGTGATTGCAAAAGGAGAATGAATATAAATGGATCCGAAAACAGAATTTACGCTTGAAGATCAAATGCGTGGACTGATTGAACAGCTGGATGCCTATATCAGCACATATCACGGTGGTTCGGTTGATTATGTCGCTTATCAGGATCGGGTGGTTCAAGTTCATCTAGGCGGTGCCTGCACCGATTGCCCATTATCCAGCACCACTGTTAAAGGTTGGATTGAAGGAACTTTCAAACAATTCTTCCCTGAAGAAGTGGATGCAGTAGAACAAGTATAGTAAATTTTTTTATTCGAGAAATACTTCTACGTGTTCCCCGTCTTTTTCGTCGTACACATCCACAATTTTGCCAATGGTGCCTTCACGAATAAATTGCATCAAATCGGATGGATCTAATCCTTGAATCTCTGTTGAAAAACGCGCCCCCATCTTCATGCCTGCACTGAGCACACTGACTGGTAACCGGACATTTACTCTGGCTTTTCCTGTATTGGTATCGGTCACACGGACACGGAAGAACTTGGCAGCACGCCCTGCTTCTTCTACGGGTTGACCGTCTTTTTCTCGCTTGACCGATTGTTCAATCGAATCCAATAAACGAATACCATCTTCAGCAGAAATGACCCCATCTTGAATCATTTTGAGTATTCGCATTCGTTCTTCTGAACTTACCATGATCAAACTCCTCAATCACCAAACCAATCTCAGTTTTCATATTTTACCATGCTAGTTCATCAATGATAAAAACTCACGCTGCTGATGATTCTTCCCACTTCTTCACTGCCTGGCGGATGATTCGTTTTACATCCTCTTCCGGGACCGCGTTGATGCCATCATAATACTCGTTACCCACCCATACAGTCACACCTTTATTGGGCATTTCAGTCAAGCGTATGTTTCTTCCTTTCAAAGGACTGCTCTCCAATAATTCCTGCAGTACTTCATCCACCTGCTCCACGATACTCAGTTGTCGTTTATGCTTTTCAACGGTTTTTGGAGGCACAAGGGGAGGTACGACCTCTGAAGTTACAACTTCTTTCACGTAGGGAGTTGGTATCGATTCGGTTTTAGTTTCCACACCCAACCATTTTTTTGTTTCCTCCAGGTTTTTTTCAAGACGGTTGCGTTGGACAAAACTCAATTGACTGGCGTCTCGGATCCACTCATCTCCAAATAAAACAGCAAATTGATCATCCTTGATCGACCTTCCTAAGGTGACCAATCTGGTATGGGACATCTCCTTGACCACCTCTTTTTCAGCCGTTGTATTTGAATCCGTTTGGAAAGTTTCTGATAATGGCGTAGTGCGATCACGTACTTCAGTCTTTTTTGTGGATCGGGAAAAATATATTACCAAAAATACAATTAAGCCTGCTAACAATAGACCGGCCATCACAAAAAAGACGATAACAATCAGATTGGATTGAATAGCCATCGATCAACCTTCCTTTTCTTTTGTTCGGAAAGAGCGGAATCCGGGCTGACAAACAGGGCAAAAATGCGTTCCTCGTTGACCAACCACTATCTTTTCAATTAATGTACCACAAATCGGGCACGCCTGTCCACTGCGACCATACACCCGAAATTC
>JACZIY010000133.1 GCA_014860845.1 Anaerolineaceae bacterium | reverse complement strand
ACCATGAGGGACCATAAACGCATGTTTCCCAATAGTTCACCCTTGGCTGCTTCACCAACGAACCGTTGAATTAACAACGGTATGATTAATGGTGTTAATACCTGTGAACGTGCCGTGAGCGCAAACCAATAAATATTATAGGTAATGTAGTGGTACCAACGGATGACTTTGTTCATTTGAACTCCTTATTTATTTTTTAAAAGGCAAATGGAATAAAGATCGAGTTCCAGAGTTGCAGTATCTGAAGTTATATGAATTTCTTGCGGCTGCTGATCTGGAGAAATAACTTTTAATATTGAATTATCAGATATTTTTAATTTTATTACTTGCTTTTGAGCAAGGTAATTTACGAGATGTATATGCAACCCATCCGATTTATTTTTCCATACATCAATTAACACAGGATGCTCGGAAATGACACGAATTACTTTCTGAAGGTCGATTTTATTGAGCAATTCTTGTTGGAATTCTTGGGTTGGTAAGGTGAAGAATGGGGTGTGAGTTACTAATTTGGACATGCCCAACCAGTCCATTAATTTTCGTAGTGATTTATTGCCGTGATATCCCTGGATAAGGTTATCCGCAATGTCTGAAAGGATGCTTTTTATTCCCGGATGGTGGTCAAAAAATGATTGTGAGAAGGGATGCCATGATGAGAATTCAAAAGCATTGATGATAGATCGTTCAAGCGGGATTTTTTCGGGTTTTAGGAGATGATCAAAAACGATTAATTGTTGCATTTCATCCATGTCTTCGACGTCCGTTATTACTCTCCAGGGAATGCCTGCCGCCAAAAGAGTCTGTTGACAGGCAAAATATAACGGTGCTATTTGAAACCAATTTTGCCATAAATGATCTCCTGGATGAAGAATACCAACGCTGGCAACACGTTTGGTTTGGGATTGGTAAATGACTTGATGATCTTGCAACCAATGATGAAAACCTCCAATGGCTTTGTGTTGAATTTTGTATTCTGGCGCTGTTAACAGAGTCATCTGCTTGCCATCATGATATTCAGTTCCTTTGGTGGTCATACTGCATCCTAATGCAGCTGCTTCCGCCATGCCTGTTAATATTCTGCGAGATGGATAGACCGGATCGAATCCAATGCCTGCATCATAGGATAGGACGCTGAGATGTTTTTTTTGAGGTAAGTAGGGCTGGGTGTTTCGAACAGTGAGCGTATTATTCACCAGAATTTTTTCGTGGTTGTCGACCCATTTTGGCAGTGCGAAGTTTTCAATCATGGTTACATCCTGGATTTTTGCCAACGATGGGAAATCGATGCCAAAAATCAGTTTGACCGGACGCATGACAGGATCATAATCATTGGCACTGATGATAACATCCGAGTTTAAGGAACGAGCGAAATCTGACAATTGCTGGATCACCAGGGTCATACTTTGTGATCGCCATTCGATATAATTCACTACTTCCATTTTCTGTAAATCCATTAGGGTAGACATTCGTTTGCCTGTTTCCTGATAGTATTTTTCCTGACAGGTAGTGCAAAAACATCCGGCTGCTCCCAGCCATGTTCTGAATAATGCATTTGGTTGCAACCCATACCAGAGATTATCAAAGAATATCCCATCCGCTCCACGCTTGATTGCATCTTGAATTCGTTCTTTCAGGTAGTTAATCCAGGCATTATTTTGAAAACAGGTCATGTAACGACCGGTGTAATAATAGACCTTCTTGCCTTTCGGGGTGAGTGCATACCAATCTTGATTTGTGAAACTACCGGAATAAACACAATTGGAAGATTGAATATAAGCAAAAACCTTAGCACCTTGTTGATGGTATTCGTTCGTTGCATCTTCAAAGGATTGCCAGTCTTCCTGTTCGATCTCTGGGGGGAAACCCCAGCTATAAGTCAGATGGATCCAATTTTGATACAAACCATTTACCACCATGTCGGCACCAGACGGCTGGTGGGCTTCAAAATGGACACTTTCATTTACGTCAACCTGCATGAATTTAAGCTTATTCATCCTGATAGTCCCAGGCCCTGCCCACAGGTAGATCGGTCGATAGTGCCCTATTCGAAAATCTGTAGAATTATGCATGGACCTCCTGATAATCGGTGGGAAAAATGGGTAGATAAACCATAATGGAAAAAATTATTGTAATGAATGCTCCTGGAGCGCCATGATCTTTTCAGTAGACTTTAAACCATGTCCTGTAAAAACAGAAATCCATTGATCAATTTCAGGATGAGATTGAACCAAATTGGGAATGGCTGCGATTGTAGCTGCAGCTGTTGGCTCTATATAAAATCCTTTGCGATGCATAGAAATTATGGAAGCTTGGATTTCATCTTCTGTAACAGTCACGAAAGTTCCATTGGACCGGCGAACAGCTGCTAAAATTTGTTCACCGCGAATGGGTTCAGCAATGGCGATCCCTTCAGCTAAAGTTGGACTTGAATCTATTCTGGATGGTTCTGAAGCATGTTGATAATGGGCCGCATATAGGGGGGCACAATTTTTAGCCTGTACCGCAAATATCCGTGGAATAATGGTAATTAACCCCGCTTTTCTTAAATCATTGAAACCAATCCAGGTACCCAACACTAAGGTCCCATTACCAGCTGGGACAATGATAGCCTGTGGGGCTTGAAAACCGGATTGTTCCCAGATTTCATAGGCGAATGTTTTGGTTCCCTGAAAGAAGAAAGGATTCCAGGAATGGCTGGCATAATAGGTTGTCCGGGCCGCAGTGAGAACCGCGTGGCTGGTTGCTTCCCGATTGCCCGGGATCAGGTGTAAATTAGCTCCATATTGGGAGATTTGCGCTAATTTAGCTGGTGATGTATTCTCAGGCACATAGATATCACAGGAAATATCGGCTTTGGCACAATAGGCTGCGATTGCACAACCAGCGTTCCCGGAAGAATCTTCAACCACATGCTTGACGCCAATAGCTTTCGCCCAGGAAATCAGAACTGAAGCACCACGATCTTTGTATGAACCCGTTTGAAACAAATGATCCTGTTTAATGCCAACCATTTTGCCAGCAAACTCAACAGGGATGATCGGTGAGTAACCTTCTGAGAATGAGATGATATTTTCAGGCTGACCGATTGGCAACGCTTCCCGATAACGCCACATATTAGGCGGCCTTTTTTGGATTTCTTGAATTGGAAAATTGGTTTCCAAAACAATATCCAACAGTCCCCCACAGATACAGCGCCAGATGGGTTGGTCAGCGGGATAAGTTTTTTCACATTGGGTGCAGATTAATTGGATATTCTTCATGACAATCTCCGGTTACCCAAAATGGATACGCAAGGTTTTGATTTCATATGGTTTGATATTCAGGTGAATTTCATGATCCACCAGGAGACAAGATTCCTGGTTTTCTTCCAGCAGATTAGTCTCCCAGGCGGATTGAATGGGCAAGAATGATTTTAGAATGACTAAACCTCGTTTCCGCTGGCTTTCATAAAGGCGAATGATCAGACCATCGCCGTCTTCCGCTTGTTTGATTGTCTCAATGACGACATTTGGGTTGGAGACAGAAAATAATGATTGCTTGAATTCGCTTTTTTCGGATTTGTTGGATAGCTCATCCTCGGTCTTTGATCCGTCAAATATAATGATCGGATCATTCAATGCGTAAGCGGCGGCTTGTGTTTGTTCACCCCATGAGTTTGAATGGGGCAGCAGGCTATATTTAAATTGATGGATACCCAGATCCGCGAACGGATCTGGCACAGTAGGTCCTCGTAAGAGAGATAAACGCATCACATTATCATGAATATCATGCCCATATTTACAATCATTCAAAAGACTGACACCATAGTTTCCCTCACTGAGATCAACCCATTTGTGTGCACAGGTTTCAAATCTGGCCCAGTCCCAGGAGGTGTTTCGATGGGTATTGCGCTGAACATTACCCCATTGAATTTCATAGGTGGCAACAGGCGCTAGGATATCGACCGCGAAAGCAACCTTGAGTAATTTATAACGTTCCTGCCAGTCAATGGTGGTATCAAAATCAATCTGTTTGCTATCTTTTGTGATGGATATTCTTTGCGTGTAGATACTATCAGCAATTTTACGTTTGATTTCAATGGTCTGGCGGAGAGGACCCTGTTCCACCCAGGTTATGGTTTCAGCTGGTTCAGCAAAATCCATTTTGTCATCATAATAAATATCGATATTCCAGGCATCGTAGGTGAGAGGACGATCTTCAAAAATCTGAAATTGGTTGGCGACCGTATGTGCTGGTAAGACTTCACGCCCGACTTCTTTATCAAAGATGCTGACCATATCACCATCGGGATTTATTTCGAGACGGATAAGATTGTTTTCCATTACAAAGTTCTGATGTGCATGGTTCGCGAGTTCAGGTGTCTTATCCTGTTTTGGTTTACCATATTCGAGGGTGGTAACACTATATGGCAATATAATTCCAGGATTTACAAGAGTTCCTTTATCTGTCAATTGCGTTGATAGATTTTTATCATTTCTGGTGAATTCAACATCTTTCAAATCAGAAATGAGAACCAGATCGTTCCTGGGGAATGGGGATGGGTTGATTAATAATAAGTCTCCAGAATAATAATTCTTGATACTCTCCAATGCCGTTCGCTTAAGTTGATTCAGTTTTGTTGTCAAAGCTCGAAAAGCCTGATCTGCTTCATTGTACACCTCGCCAATACTGGATCCTGGCAGAATATCGTGAAATTGATGCAGACAAATGGTTTTCCAGGCTGCATTGATTTCATCTTTAGGGTATTGATAATGCTTGTCCAATGTACTTGCCAGGCTTGCCAGGAATTCCACATCATGGATCAGAAATTCACTCTTGCGGTTGTTCTTTTTCATTTGAGCTTGCGAGGTGTAGGTTCCGCGATGATATTCGAGGTAGAGCTCACCATTCCATACTGGGAGCATTTTGGATGCCCGCACAAGGTCAATCGCTTCAAAAAACTGTTTAACGCTGGAGTGTTGAACCTGTGGTAAGGCTGGGAAATGATCCATAATCTCCAAGTTTTCCAGCATTTCAATCGTCGGTCCACCACCACCATCCCCATATCCAAACGCCATCAATAAATCATTGTGCAATTCTTTTTGTTGGAAATTATTCCAGGTTCCCAGAGCTTCCTCGGGATTAGCCTTCGAGTTATATGTACTTGCATAAATACTACCCAAGTCCCGGACTGTACTGAAGTGAGTTAAAATTTGGGTTCCATCCATGCCTTGCCACATAAAAGTATCAAATGGCAATCGGTTATATTCATTCCAACCCATCTTGGTTGTCATGAAATACTTCAACCCAGCCTGTTTAATTAATTGAGGTAAAGTCGACGAAAACCCAAACACATCTGGTAACCATAAAACTAGTGTGTCAGCATTTTTTCCAAATTTTTTCTTGAAATAACTACGACCCAATAGGAATTGTCTGGCTAGTGATTCCGCTCCTGAAATATTGCAATCAGCTTCGACCCACATACCGCCCATTGGCTCCCAGCTGCCCTCCGCTACCAGATCCTGAATTTTTTTAAATAATTGTGGCTGATCTTCTTCGATGAACTGGTAGAGTTGTGGTTGGCTCTGGCTGAAATGATACTTTGGGAATTGTTCCATGTATCGGAT
>JACZIY010000132.1 GCA_014860845.1 Anaerolineaceae bacterium | reverse complement strand
TACTTGAATCGAGGTGTGAGATGTTTTATTTCGTCGTAGGATTAGTAGTTGTAGGGTATCTGATTTATTTAGGGTTAATGAAAATAAGCCTTGAACCTCTCAAGATTGCCTGTCCATGTACATTTGTTGCAGCAACAGTGCTATCTGTAACTTTATTTGTGACTGATCACAAAGCTTTAGCCTGGATAATATTCTTTCTGGGTGTATATTTACTTTCAATTACTCTTATAGCTATTCGCAAATCAACTGGTCAAAATCTTTCTGTTGCTGGAACTGTAAAACAATAAATAGGGGGCATCCTCCTGTTCTAAGCACAAATTCATAAAGGAATGTATATGAAGACTCAACGTTTATTTATTGATTCGTTTCTATTAATTCTGGCTGTAATCATCTGTGGTGTTATCCTGGTATTCTCAACTGAACCTGTGCTGGCTGAAACGTTACCAATTGCTCCACAGGAAACAACACCTGAGGTAGCAGATTGCTTGAGTTGTCATGCTCAATCCAATTGGGAAATGACCTTGCCGAGTGGAGAAACCCTCAATTTATCAGTGGATTACGATTTGTTTCGGCAATCAGTTCATAAGGATATGCAATGTGTTGAATGCCATGTGGGATATGAAAAATTTCCAGCACCTCATAATAAAATCACCGCAAAAAATAAACGCGAATATATGGCCAGTTATCATGACACTTGCCAAAAATGTCACAAAGAGCAATTTGCACAGGTATCCGATAGCGTTCACGACATCCTTTTTATAGAAGGAAATATAGAGACACCATTATGCGCAGATTGTCATCAACCTCATAATCAAACTCACATTGATCATTTAGATGTAGTACAAGAAAATGGATCGATAAGCTGGCAGGCTCAGATTTGTGCTGATTGTCATCAGGATGCACTGGAAGAATACAAAGCCAGTGTTCATGGAAAAGGACTTCTTTCCGGAGACAGTAAGGATATGCCTGATTGTGTTGATTGCCATAAAGTTCACCAAATTTGTGATCCAACTCTTGCAAAATTCCGACAGACATCTGTAGATTTGTGCGCCAATTGCCACACAGATTCCGAAATCATGCAGAAGTATGAACTGGAGACCAATGTTTTGGAAACTTATATGGTCTTCCATGGCACAACCATCACCTTATTAGAAGATTACGATCCCGACTCTCTAACCAACAAACCCACTTGCTACGATTGCCACGGTATCCATGGAGTAGGGATGTCCACACCTCCCCCCATTCAGGCAAACATCTCTGCTTTGACTTTGTATCCAGAAGTAGAAGTTAAACAAGCAGGACCACCTATAGAAAATGTTGGCGTTACAGGTGTTTTGATAGGAATTTTAATAGGTAGCATCGGTGCGCTAACAATTAATCAACTAATCAAAGAACGAAAACAAGACCTGGTTGAGGAATAGGAAGAGAAGGAATATTATGACAATGGACCGAAGAGAATTCTTAAAATCAACAGGAATGGGGTTGGCTGGACTGATGGTTTTGCCAGAGACAATAAACCTTTCAATAGTCGCTAGTGAAGAAGCCTATGGTATTTTGTATGATGCAAAAGCCTGTATCGGTTGTCGCGAATGCGAAAGCGCTTGTAAAGGTAGGCGTGATATACCTGCCGTCAATGAACCAGAGCTGGACGCTGACAATTGGACAATTATAAAACTCTATCAGGAAGAGAATAACCAGAGTATCTATTCCTTTATCAAACGAAATTGCATGCATTGTATCGATCCTGCTTGTGTATCTGCCTGTCCGGTAGGCGCTATGCAAAAAACGGCAGAAGGACCTGTCATCTATGATGAAACCATCTGTATTGGATGCCGGTATTGCATGGCAGCCTGCCCATTCGATATTCCGAAATATGAATGGGAAAAAGTATTTCCACGCATTCAGAAATGTGATATGTGTGTAGATCGTATCACGGAAGGAAATCAACCAGCTTGTGTAGATGCTTGTAGGATTGGTGCCTTGAAATTTGGTAAGAGATCAGATTTACTGGCTGAGGCACACGAGAGAATTGCGAATGATCCAGTAAATTATGTTGATAAGGTTTATGGTGAAAATGAAGTCGGTGGAACCTCAGTTCTAATCATATCTAAAGTTGCCCATGACAAATTAGGTTTACCAGTTTTGACCAGCAGTTCATTACCGTCCTTAACCTGGCCATGGATGAAAGCAGTTCCAGGTGTCGCGGTGGTTGTTGCCACTCTGATGACATTTCTATATTGGATAACCGGAAGAAAACTCAAAGTTGCAGTACAGGAGGAGAGTATCAATGACAACAATCAGTCATAGCAAAGAATCACAACAATTAGGTGCTGGTACCTTAATGCTTGGTTTTCTATCCCTTCTGGGGTTGATCCTGGTCGTGTACCGTTGGATTAATGGGTTAGGAGTAACAACTGGATTAACAGATGGACGTGGTTGGGGTATTTGGATCAGTTTTGATGTATTATGTGGTATCGCTCTTGCCGCAGGAGCATTTTGCGTCGCAGGTACTGTATACGTTTTACACCTAAAAGAGTTTTACCCAATTTTACGTCCGACGGTTTTAACAGGGTTTTTAGGTTACGCATTAGCAGCATTTGCCATATCTGTTGATCTTGGATTCCCGCATAGAATTTATTACATGCTCTACAACTGGAATATTCATTCACCTCTCTTTGAGGTTGGCTGGTGCGTAATGATTTATGCAACAGTATTGGCATTGGAAATTTCTCCAATCGTTTTTGAACGATTCAACATGAAAGCTCCATTGAAAATCATCCGAGCTATCACTGTGCCATTGGTGATATTAGGAATCGTCCTCTCCACCATGCACCAATCATCTCTCGGAACATTGTTTGTACTCATGCCACATCGAGTTCACCCACTCTGGTATTCAAGCATCATGCCAATCCTTTTCTTCATATCTGCTATGGCAGCAGGATTAGCAATGGTTATTGTTGAGTCAACCTGGAGCTTTTTTGGCCTAAAGCATAAACTGGAAACTAAACTACTGGCAAAAATAGCCAAAATCATCCCCATTATATTAGCTATATATGCAATCGCCAGATTTACCGAATTGATTATCAGTGGTGACAGCATTTATCTCTTCACTGGTGATAAATATTCAATTCTTTTCTGGTTCGAGATGCTCGTAAACGTAATAATACCTGTTGTTCTCTTCTCATTGCCTGGCGTACGGCGGAAACCCATGCAGATGTTTGCGATTGCCTTATTGGTCGTATTCGGATTACTTCTGAATCGATTCAATGTAAGTCTCGTTGCCTTTTCAGCCGGCGCATATGCACCGACATGGATTGAGATCTTTGTCACCATTGGTATGGTTAGCATTGGTGCATTTGTGTTCGCTATCGCTTCGAGATATTTAGCAGTTTTTCCACATTCATCTGAAGAAAAAGAGAAAGTGAAATCGGGTGATACCAAAAGAATTGGTGACCTGGAACCTGCATATTCCACTGTAAACTACACCAGCTCTCAAATTATCGAAGGAAAGGCTACTTCCAATTCACCTGTACCGAGATTAGAATGAAAACAATGATTGTAGAAGATGACAAAACTTTAGCAGATATTCTGGCATTCACGTTTGTCCGCGAAGGTTTTGAGGTCGTTCAAGCATTCACAGGCTCAGATGCGTTAACGCTTTGGGAAAAAGAAAATCCCGACCTGATGCTCCTGGATGTCAATATTCCACCTCCGGATGGTTTCAGTGTTTGTGAAACCATCCGAAAGGATTGGGATACACCCATCATCTTCTTAACTGTTCGGGATAGCGAAGAAGATATTATTCATGGACTCGATGTCGGAGCAGACGATTATATTTCTAAACCCTTCAGCCCCAGGCAATTGATGGCAAGGGTCGACGCTGTACTCCGCCGTTCTTGTCATGATTTTGAAGAAAATCATTATCAAGTCGGGGCAGTTTACCTCGATCTTGAACAAAAATCTTTAACAATTCCCAACCAGGAACCCATCTCTCTTTCAGAATCGGAATGCAGGTTTATCCATTGCATTATGCGTTATGCCGGGCAAGTTGTCACCAGTCAAATTCTAATAAATTGCATTTGGGGGTTAGGAAATGGTAATAAAGAATTGCTTCGGCAATTGGTTCATCGATTAAGGAAAAAAATGGGTGTGGTTGAAGAAACCCAATCCATGATTGAAACGATATCTGGAATTGGATATTGTTTTTACCAATAAATTCTTACTTTATTTAAAGAAATAAATTTTCTTATTTACAGGTTTACCTGGCTGGCTTCCAATAACCACTTTCTGACCTGTTCTGGTTTTTTCAAAGCGTAAATTGCTTTTGTTTCACGATCTTTTTCAGTAACGATGATTCCTACACCACCGATCGATTGAACTTGAATAAATGCATCCTCATCACGTGGGTCATCCCCAATAAAAATCGGTAAGGCCCCATTAAATTTTTCAGAATCTAAAATAAATTCAACTGCAACACCCTTTTCGGCTTTTGGTGGGCAAATTTCTATAAAGTTATGGGTAGATTTCAGGTGAAATCCTTCTGGGACATCTATTAATTGGGCTTGTTCCAATATGAAATTTACTTCATGCTTATCAGTCCCATTGGCATGAATCGCCAGAGACCAACCTTTGTCCTCAAGGTAAAATCCTTCTCTTCGATTAATTAACTCCCGCCAAATAGGTTTGATTTCCTCCAATCCCGGTCTCAGGTTTTCAAATTCCAATAAATGGATTTCATTTCCTCTGGGATCAACCATTTCCAATCCATAACTTCCAGCAAGCCAAATTCCTGCGATAGGTACTAACGCTCGAATATGATCCAATCTTCTACCACTGATGATCGCTAACCTGAAATTTTTTTGGTGATTAATTTCACTGAGAATTTCGATTAATTCAGTATCCGGCAAAACCACATCTGGATTGGGCGCAAACTTCGCTAAAGTTCCATCATAATCTAGAAAGAGGAAGGCTCGCTCTTTTTGATATTTTTTCAATAATTTTTGTAAAGATGGACTGTCGTTCATGCTACCTTTTAATATTGCTTTCAAAATAAATTTCTTTCATTTTTTCTTTCCTTTTTCTTTAATTGAATTCACCACATCCATCTGTGATTTAAGCCAGTAATTGATATCTTCTTCCCGCACAGTTTTCCTGAGAAACGCCACCTTTTCTTGCCTTTTTTCAATATTCATACTTAGCGCATGATGCAATGCTTTTTGGGTGTCAAAAATATCAACAGGCGAAATAACCAACGCTCCATTTCCCAATTGTTGACGAGCTCCAGCCCGTTCGGATAGGATTAAGACACCGTCTTTTTGATTTACAATAGGCCCTTCCTTTGCTACCAGGTTCATTCCATCCGCAATGGAATTGACCAATAAAACATCATACATTTTCATTGCGGCCACAGCTCTTGGATAATTCTCACCAACCAGCAATCTCACAGGTTCCCAATCACTACTGCCATAATTTGCATTGATTCTGCCAACCGACACCATAATATCATCCAGATAAGTTTGATATTCTTCCACACCAACTCTGGAAGGAATCAAGTAAGCCATGAATATTACTTTTCCACGATATTCCGGATGCATTTCCAACAAAGATTCATACGCCTGAAATCCCCTCAGTATATTCTTGCTGGGTTCAAGTCGATCTACTCGTAAAATCATTTTTTGACCATTGACTTGCCTGGCAATTTCTTCTTGGTACACTCCTACTTCAGCAGATTCTGCTGTCAATTCTAATGCACCAACATCGATGGATATGGGAAAATCACGAATAAATGTATCATGACTACGGTATCGAACCCTGCGATTGCGATACTTGACAACCGCTTTTGGCAAGTAATTCTCACAGGTTCGAATAAAATTTAAACCATCTTCACTAGTCTGAAATCCCATCAAATCAACAGCAGCCAACCCATCCAGAATTTCATACCGCATTCTGGTTGGTAAAATTCCCCAATATTCAGGACCCGGCCATGGAATGTGCACAAAAAGTGATATGGTCACGTCCTGACCTCGTAAATATTTTTTGAGATACCTCGCAGTTAAATATAGGTGGTAATCCTGCAACATGATGAGGACAGGTTTATTCTTCTGCTTCACCAAATCAGCTATTTCTTTGGCAAACTGGCGATTCACTACCTGATAGCCAGTGTCCCAAGCCTTCCAGGTATGGTGATCAATAACAGGCGATCGAGGGACATCCCACATAGAGTGCTGTAAAAACCATAACAATGGATTAGAAATTTGGTTGTAATATCCATCATATGCTTCTGGATCTGGATTTATGAAGCGAACACTCAGGTTACAATCATTATCATCCAGACATATCTGACCATGTTTCCATTCTGCATCTTCAGAACTCATGGCACAGGCAACCCACGTCAATTTTGTGTAATGTGCCAGTCCTGTCAGAGCAGTCACCAATCCCCCACTCCCACGTTTATAGGTGGTATTCCCCTGATCATCTTTGGTAATAGTAACTGGTCCTCGATTGGATACAATGATGATCTCAGAAAATCGATCTGTTTGTAAAGAATTTTTCAATTCCATTTTTTTCTCCTATTATCTCGAGCAATCCATTCAGGCAAAATTGTTAACTAACTTAGATAAATTGATCGTTTCTAAAGCAAATATTGTCAACAAATGGAATTTGTTATCTCTCTTGTTCAATTCCTGTTTGAATGAGGATAATTGATAAATCCGATTTATTATAAAATGGAAGGTGAAACCATAAACAAGACTCAACCAATAAATCCCCTTGGTTCTTTCTGATTGCTGCAGACCATTATAACATACCCAAAAAACACCCTTTCCCATGAGGAGAGGAAAGGATGAATCTTATACCTATACGAACAAAGAATTTCTGTGCATTAACCACCTGACATGGCACCTACAATCCGAAATGGCTCTTTTCCATTCACAACATCCTGTGGTAATGACATTTCCAGCGCAAGGTGTGATAAATCCTGACCACAGGCAAAGAAACGCAAATAAGCTCTGCGTTCTTTGGTAACATGATCCCGAATGGTACCCTTCAACATTGGATATTTATCTTCGATAACATCCAATAATTTTAAGAAAGTGACATCTCCATCCAGCTCAAGTTGAACTTCCCGACCCACATTGGCAAGCCTTTGTAAATACGTCGGCAATATGACTCGAATCATGCTAGTGCCTGCACCTCAACAGATAACACGGCTGGTAAATTCAGGGCAACCGTCTGCCAGGTCTCACCTGAATCTGGAGACATGTATAACTGTCCACCGGTTGTGCCAAAATAAACACCACAAGAATCGAGCGTATCAACTGCCATGGCACTTCGTAACACATTCACATAACAATTTTCTTGAGGCAAACCTTTGGTTAACTCTTCCCAACCATTTCCACCCGATCGACTACGGTAAACCCTGAGCTTACCTTCTGGAGGATAGTGTTCCAAATCACTCTTGATCGGAATTACATAGACAGTTTCAGGTTCATGGGCATGCACAGCAATTGGAAAACCAAAATCACTTGGCAAATTATCACTCACCTCATACCAATCATCACCAGCATTATTACTGCGCATGACATCCCAATGCTTTTGCATGAACAATACATTCGGATTGGAAGGATGCATGGTGATACTATGGACACAATGACCAACTTCTGCCTCCGGATTGGGCAATTCATATTCAGATTTCAGTCCATGGTTTATGCCACTCCAGGTCAAACCGCCATCATTTGTGCGGAAAACACCTGCAGCTGAGATCGCTACAAAAATCTGATCAGGGTTTATGGGATTTATCAAAATCGTATGCAACCCCATTCCACCTGCACCTGGCATCCACATATTTGAGTGAATTTTCCGTAATCCTGGTAACTCATGCCAGTTCAAACCCCCATCCGTGGATTTGAATAAGGCTGCATCTTCCGCGCCTGCAAAGACCGTATCTTTCTCAGTGGGTGATGGTTCAAAAGCCCAAATTCTTCTGAATTTCCAGGGGATCTGTTCACCATTAAAATCCTGATGGGTTCCAACTTCACCTTCGTAATCAAATTTATTACCGATCGTTTCCCAGGTTTCACCCCCGTCGCTCGATCGATGATTAACCTGGCCAAACCAATCACTAGCCTGTGAGGCATAAATTCGTTGCGGGTCAACACTTGATCCCTTGATATGATAGATCTCCAAACCAGCGAAAAATGGGGCTTTAATGTCCCATTTTTCTCTGTTAAAATCAGAGGTAAAAATAAATGCACCTTTCCTTGTGCCGACCAAAACACGAACGCTGCTCATATTTTATTTCCTTTCTGGTCTTATTCACGAAATTCTTAAATTAATTTTGATGTTTTTAATTTTATTCCTTAACAGATTTATTTATATATGATTTAAGGCAAATACAACTGCCGTGAAACCCCTAATTGTTCGTTTATCAAGGCACCTTTCTCGCTGGATGGATATTGTTCCAAATTCATTTTCAAATCTCCTCCTGCAAATAAACCTCTTAATCGACCATCAATTTCAAAGTCCGGTTCACAGGTGACAAAAATATAGAAATATTCATCCCGATCTCCTTTTTTCAAGAAAGCTTTTGATTCGAAATGTTGGTCTTTATAAATGTTCAACTTTATAAATTATTTAGTAAAACTTATTTTAGCAATTCGGACAATTAATGTCAAA
>JACZIY010000131.1 GCA_014860845.1 Anaerolineaceae bacterium | reverse complement strand
CCTGGCACTGCATGACCGCCCCGACCCATTGGCTTTTCGCGCTGCCGGAGTCTCATTAGAGAATGCCTGTTCACAGGCTGGCATTTTACCCAGTGATGTGGATTTGTTCGAACTGCATGATGCCTTCAGTGTGTATGGGGTACTCTCGTTGGAAGCAGCCGGATTTGCCCCACGCGGTGATGGCTGGAAACTGGCTATAGGAGATAAATTAACCTTGAAAGGTGACTTACCCATCAACACCATGGGTGGTTTGAAAGCGCGTGGATATCCCCTAGGTGCCACCGGAGCATATCAATTGGTGGAAGCTGTGCTTCAATTGCGAGGTGAAGCGGGAGAAAATCAGATCCCGAATGCTCGCTTGGCGCTGGTGCAAAGTCTGGGTGGTCCCGCATCAACGGCGGTCACTCATGTATTGGAGAGAATGCCCGGGTAATTTGTTTCTCCTGGCTCTGATTTTTGCTCATTAAAACAGGTTAGTAAGATAGTAAAAAAGCAATTTTGATAGGATTTGATAGAAGTTAACGCTTAAACTTTCAATGATCATCAGAATAGATGAAAAGGAGTTATTAAAAATGGAAGTACCACGTCATTGGAGATTAAAAAAACAACGCTACGCTTTGGTGGGAGAAGTATGCCCGCATTGTAGCTCAAAGATATTCCCTCCCCGCGATGTATGCCCCTATTGTGGTGGAGAAGCAAAAACACAATTCTCATTCAGCGGCCGTGGGCAGGTATATAGTTTTACTCAGATGACCAGTGTCCCGGTTGGATACGAACAATCTGCCCCGTACACCATGGCATTGGTGCAACTGGAAGAAGGTCCGGTGGTGACAGCCCAACTAACCGACCTGGGTGAACAGCATGTAGAAATTGGCATGCCCGTGGAAATGGTCACCCGCAAAATCCGCACCGATATGGATGATCGGGGGATCATTATTTATGGATATAAATTCCGTCCTGTTATGCAGGCATAGAGATGTAAGTTCGAGGGCAAAAGCGCCTTCCTGAATTGGAAGGTGCTTTTGTTTATATTCTCGGGGAATGTTAATATTGTTTGATGCGATTTTGGTTAAGCCTTTGCGAGTAATAAGCCTTTCCAATACTAAAAAAATCAACCCTTATCATAGTTTTTATTGAGCATTTCGATGATCTCTTCGAGAGAAAGGCCAAGGGTTTTGTAATACTCCATGTCTTTGGCGAGTTTTTCACTGGCCAGTTGGCTGCGCTTGGCATCCAGAGCTTTTGGCTGAAGCGGAGAGACGAAACAACCTTTGCCGGCCATGGTGTAAATCAGACCGGCATGTTCCAATTCTTCCCAGGCGCGTTTGACCGTAATCACGCTGATGCGCAGCTCTTTGGCAACCGTCCGGATAGGCGGCAGACAGGCGTCACTGGGTAGCTGACCCTTTATGATCTGCGCGCTGATCTGTTCAAAGATCTGCTGATAGATCGGATCCCCGGACGTGTTGGAAATAACAATATCCATGCGGATTTACAAGTCCACTTTTTCGAAATTGGCCGCTGATTTGCGATAGGTGAGCCAAAGCGACAGGGCGAAGATAAGCATGCCTGTGATCAAGATGGGGAATTGATACATCGCCATCGCCGGATCGGTAGTATCCAAATGTGTTTTAAGGAAAGGAATCATCTGCACAGCTAACTCAGCAGCTACTACATAAATGGTTACGGCGATGCTGGCGAAAACCAGGGGGATACCTACTTTGACAGCAGTCTTGTAGAAAAGCGGAAGAAAGATGGCGTTGAAGAGAGCATACATGATTAAAACCAGGCCGAAGAAAGCCATGTTGGCCTCAATCCCGGCCATGTTCCCGTCGACGTTGGGGTTGATGCGAATGCCGATGATGGCAAAGGGGATACCAATCGCGAGCTGCAACAGTTCAACGATGGCGACGGTGAAGATACGAGATTTAACCACATCGCTTTTTCTAACCGGCAGAGAGGCGGTGAAAAAGATATCCTTATTTTCTCTGGCGGACAGGAAAACGAAGAAAATACCCAGGCAGGTATAAACAAAAGCCACATAATAAGGATAAGAGGGGATCATCAGCATTGCGCCAATCACCATGAATAGGTAAGTAGTCGGGTGCAACGCCAGTTTGATTTCTTTAAAAAGCAGCGCTTTCATTATTTTTTACTCCTTCTCAATGTGGATCATGATGGATTCGAGAT
>JACZIY010000130.1 GCA_014860845.1 Anaerolineaceae bacterium | reverse complement strand
TTCTTCCAAATTAAATTATACATGAACATGACGCCCCATCCCTGTATTTATGAAGGGCGAAGAATTAATCAAAGAATTCTTATTTGCTTTTGGTAATTATGACTAAAAATGTGATCGCTATAACAACAAAAGAAAATAATCCTATTTCAGGTTGGTAATTGGATATCGTAAAAATTGCTGGGGAAGGAATAGCTGATTCTGAAAAGGTAACCATGGAAGTCGCGTAAAAGTTATTTGCAAAATGCAAACCAAGAGCAATTTCCAATCCTTTGGTTCTGAATGAAAGCCATCCCAATAGTAATCCAATCCCGATATAAAACGGCATGGTGGTCAACAGCCCATATGAGGTGACTTCAGGATTGGCAGCATGTAGAACACCGAATAAAACTGCCTGTAAAAAAATTCCGATCCAACGATGTCGAAATAAACGTGTTAATCCATGTAACAAATAACTTCGGAAAAGAACTTCCTCTGCTGTGATTTGAAATGAAATTAACAATATCGCAATCAACATGTATGGTAAAAAGGAAATTAATGAAAATGTAAACACATAATTTCCTGGCTGAAAAAAAGAAATGATAATATCAGCCAGCCCTGACAAAACAAACCAAATGATTGCTGATTTAATAAATAAGTTCCAATTGAAGGTTGATTTTTGGGTAAAAACTGTTTTGATTGATTGTTGGTGTAATAAACGGATACCAGGCACTAAAAAAACCAGCAGCGCAGCAAAAGGCAACATGGTAACCCATAATAAAGTTATCGCTGGAAAATTATTAAAGTCCATGGTGCCTTCGATTAAGGATGCAACAACTAAGAATATCGCCTGAGTAACGAGCGTTACTCCAACAATAAAAATTATTAATAATAAATATCTCCAGAATTCAAACTTTCCATCAGGGAGTGTGTCATTCATGTTTTGTTTATTTTTAAATTCCATATTTCCTCAAAATTAAAATTTATTGATTCATCAAGATTTTCACCCAAAAGATAGAGCTAAGACTGCCCAATCTTACCATGAGAAAATTAATGAACTTCTCCAATTTAAACCATCGTTTTATCGAATTTTCAAAACATATAGACAATTTCTGGTAAATTACTATACTTTAATTTAATGAATTTTGGTAAACCTGCGTATTTTTCTGATAAAAAATCCCTTCCACCTTTGATTTTGGATAGGTTCTTACCGCCTTATCCATATGGCGCATTATCTGATATGCTCCGTTATAGTGGAATCGGAAAGGGGTGGGTCCTCGATCCTGTAGGAAACCAGCCTCTCAGTGCGATTGAATTAGCACAAGCAGGTTATCAGGTGTTTGTTGCCTGTAATAATCCAATTCTAGGAAAAATACTACAGGTTATCTGTGCTGCTCATCCATTAAGTCTATATCAAGCTGCAATTGCTGATTTTGGCGCTTTGAAGCGTGGTCAAGATCGCCTCGAAAACCAGATAAAGGCATTCTATATTTCTCCCTGTCCTGATTGTCTCTCTGATCAAACAGATGTCAGATATCTTTGGAAAAAAAATCAAACAACTCCATTTGCAAGAGAATTAAGTTGCAAAAATTGTGGTGTTAATGGAATTTATAAAATTTCTGACGTTGATCGGGAAAATCTTAATCAAGTTGGAAATATCCAATTGCATCAGGCAAAGGTATTACAAAGAATTTTTCCTGGGAGCACTGACACACCAATAGCTGTAAAAGAAGTTATTGATTCTTATCTACCCAGATCATTAGCGGTCATTTCTTCCGTAATCAATAAATTGGAGAGTCTGCCCACTACAAACGAAAGAAAAGATATCCTCGAAGCATTATTGGTTCATGTATTCGATTACGGAAATATGCTTTGGGGTGTAGCATCCAGCAGAAATCGGCCAAAGCAAATATCAGTTCCAGCAGAATTCTATGAATTCAACCT
This sequence comes from Anaerolineaceae bacterium, assembly GCA_014860845.1. The sequence continues at coordinate 1,395 of JACZIY010000130.1, read as the reverse complement.
TTGGAATATTCTGGAGAACGCCGTTTCAAGGATTAGAATTATTGATAATTCAATTCCTTTTACTTTTTATCCTGATCTTCCACCTGAGTCTGGAGGTATATGTTTTTATCCGGGTAGAATTAGTTCTTTCAAAGACATAGAGAAATTGCCAGAGTTTCAAGTGGTAGCCACTGTGCTTCCACGCCCCAACCAGGCCTTGTGGACATATAACGCTGTTTGGAGTGGCTGGATTTGGGGGCACGAAGCTGCCCAAAAATTAAAAGGCGCATTGGAAAGACGCCGATATGATTGGATCTGGCACACTCAGGCAATTCGCACTGTGTTTGCTTATACATCAAATCTTAAAATACCATTTTTAGCTGTTGCCCCTGAATTGTCCAATAGTTTTATATTGGCATATCTATCTGCTGCATCTTCTTCAAATTTCCAACTGAAAAATGCTGCTTATCATCCAGAACAGAAATCTGGCCAATTTTATTGGTATCCAAAATCATCAACAATGGATATGGTATTGAATCATAAATTATCAAAAAATGTTAAAAAATACCTGGAGATTAAAAGTGAATCAGCTGATTATCAGGAATTGATGTCAATATTTTTGATATCTGAAACGATCGACCAAAGAGAGTCTTTTCAGCTGGAAAAGTTTGAGAATTCGCTTTTCATACAAACTCAAAAATTATTTGATGAAACCATTAGTGATAAAGGAAATTTTATTCAGGTAGATGAAGATCAATTGGAAAATGCAGAATTCTGGTTGAAAATTCCACCCAATATTTACCAACCTGTCAGTGACCAGGTCGAAGGTAATTTAATTCGTTTTGTCCAGAAAAATATTTCTTTTACATTTGAGGAAGTTGCATATTTCATCAACCTAAATTTACCAGGGTTATTGCCAGTTTCTAACATATTTCTGCAAAGACTGATCAGTTCTTATTGCGAACTCCAATCTGAAGGACCAAATCGGTATAAATTGAACACCCAGGAATTTATTCAGGCAAGAAAAAATGATATTCAACAAATAAGTAAATTAATCCATGCAATAGGAATAAAACTTGGATTTACAGTGAATGGTGATCATCCAATTAATTGGGTTTCTGACCAGTTAGATCCGAATTATAAATTTTTTATTACTGCTTCCAGTATCATTTCACAATTTAAATCCAAAATAGAACCAGATAGTTTTGAAACTGTGATCGTCTTCCCGGGTAGTCGTGCGGAATTACTCAGTTATAAAATAAAAAATGACCCGGTTTATCGTCAGAATTTCGAAAAATTTCATTTTGTAAAATTTCGTCATTTACGGGCAATTAGCGAAAACCCAGGTATGAATTTCAAAACCTGGGTTCAAATATTAGATTCGGATCCGGCAGTCTGGCAGGAAGCCAACCAACC
>JACZIY010000129.1 GCA_014860845.1 Anaerolineaceae bacterium | reverse complement strand
CGCACAACAATTTCAGGGGCAGGATGTTGATACAAAGTCTGCTCTGTCATTGTTGCAAACGATTCTGGGTGCTGGAGGACAGTCAGCTCCACAGCAAACAGCACAACAATCTTCCGGCATGGGTGATTTACTGGGTTCGCTTCTGGGTAGTGGTCAGACATCATCAACTCAATCATCCGGGATGGAAGATTTGCTCGGCTCATTGTTGGGCGGCGGTCAATCCGCTCCCCAGCAAGGTTCTCAACAAACTGCAGCTGGAGGAGATTTGTTAGGATCACTTCTTGGTGGTCTGACTGGTTCGACCCAACAGCAATCCGGTGGTGGACTCAGTGATGGTCTGGATATGGGTGATCTGGTGACGGCGGGGATGGCTTATTTTCAAGCCAAACAGCAAGGAAAAACAGGTGTGAACGCTTTGATTGATGCCTTTGTTGCCGCCAGTGGTATGGGATCCAGCCCACACCGGCAACAATCCACTCAACTGGTCGCCAGTACATTCATGAATGTCCTGGGAAAGATGAATAAGTAGGGATTAGGTTTTAGGTTTTAGATCATAGGTTTTTATTGGTAGGTGTTAGAAGTTAAGTTTGTTTTTGACAGCTTAATGAATCGATAATTGAATATCTAAAGTAAATCAAGAAAAGTGCAATACACCTTTTGGGATGTATTGCACTTTCAGTTTAAGGTGCATTGCACTTGAAGATCATCAATAACCTCCGTAATTCTCCAAAAAGCACGATCATCAATAATCCAGAAGTGCGTTGCACCTTGTATACAACCCTGTTTTGCTGCACCTCGAGGTTAAAAAAGAAGGTGCAATGCACTTCTGCCACCATGATTTATCTAGTGCTATTCCAGGATGTGTCTAGTAAGGTTTAACGCCAAGTGCAATGCACCAATAACATCACCCTTTTCGCCTTGGGAATTGAGTCTTTAATTTACCCCCTAACCGTATACTCCCCTTCCAGCACCCACTTGTATGTTGTCAAACCTTCCAGACCGATCGGACCACGGGCATGCAGCTTCTGTGTGGAGACTGCCACCTCACCGCCCAAACCCAGCTGTGCGCCATCAGTGAAACGCGTACTGGCATTCACGTACACTGCTGCAGAATCAATCTCAGCCACAAATCGACTGGCATTTTCGAGGTTTTCTGTCAATATACCATCCGAATGCTGCGTGCTGTGTGAATGAATGTGTTCAATCGCTTCATCCATTGAAGGCACAACCCGGATGCCTAAAACCAAGCTCAACCATTCACGGTCATAGTCACCTTCTTCAAAGGGTAGAATCCCTTTCTGGTATTCAGTGCCCAAAATTTCCAATGATTTAATGTCACACTTTAGTTGAACATTATCCAGAAGCAATCGTACTGCTACTTTTGGCAGAAATTCATGAGCGACACGCTCATGCACCAGCAAGGTATCCAATGCATTGCACACCGATGGGCGTTGCACCTTTGCATTCTGTATTACCTCCACCGCTTTATCCAGATCAGCCGATTCATCCACATACAGATGGCAGATGCCAATTCCTCCGGTCATAACAGGCATGGTGGCATTGGCTTTGCAAAAATCCTGCAGGGTATTTCCTCCCCGCGGAATGAGAATATCCACATATCGGTCCAAGCGCACCAATTGATTGACCAATTCACGATCCGGATCGTCAATAAATTGCACAGCTTCAACTGGAATGCCAGTAGTTTCCAGACAATTCTGAATCACCTGCACCAGGGCATTGTTGCTGACCAGTGTTTCCTTACCACCGCGTAAAATAACGGCATTGCCGGACTTTATCCCAAGGGCGCTGATATCTACCGTCACATTTGGGCGGGCTTCATAAATCACCGCCATAACCCCCAGCGGCACCCTAATTCTACGGGCTCTGATGCCACTAATAAGTATTTTCTTTTCGAGGATGGTCCCCACCGGATCAGGCATCTGGATCAAATCTTCCAGATCTTTTGCCATGCTATCCAGTCGTCCTTGAGACAACAATAAACGATCAATCAAAGCTGCGGTCAATCCAGCGAATTGTGCCTGTTCAATATCCACCTGGTTGGCTGCCAGTATGGATTCCGAATTGTTTTTTAATTGCTCTGCTAATAGAGC